>JAFGOM010000078.1 GCA_016926505.1 Methanospirillaceae archaeon | reverse complement strand
GGTAAGGCAACGCGGCATCGATGGTCTAGTGGTATGACTTTGGCCTTCCAAGCCAATAGCCCGGGTTCAATTCCCGGTCGGTGCATCTTTTTCGTATGCTCGTGAGCAAACAGGTTTTTTGTCCTGACATTTTCCCATTCTTTCCCGGCATCAATCTATTATTTTCTGGAAATAGGATGTTCGCAGACTTTTTACGTTCAGCCTTTCGATCCTAAAATCCTCGTTTATCAGTTCGGGCTCTGTTGGTTTTTCACATTAAGAAACATTGTCAATAAGAAGATCAGAATGTTATGTAATTACATTCTGACAAGGCATGATGGTATGGGACCACTTTTTTCAGACAGACCCTATCCTTATGAAGTCCGAACCTAAAGATCTTCACTGAGTAACCCGTAAGCTTCCTGTCGGGTAATTATAACGAACTCAACGGTGACCTTAATTCTGAAAAAGGTGTAAGTTGATGATAATGGCACCTTTGAATAATGAAGTCCTTCAAAAATTATCCTCCCGATTTCCGGATGAAGTCTCTATTATTAGAAGAAGGGCAGGAAACAATCGCAGACATTTGATATATCACTTTAGGTCAGACTTAGAATCTCTCCTTGAAGGAGTAGAGTCTTCTGAAAATAAAAGATTGCTCGCTGCATGTGAAGGGTGTAAAGATGTGGCAAACGACTTCCCAAAAGAAGAACGGTCAGATATTCTCTGTCAGATAGCAGAACACCTGATAGAAGATCAGAAGTCTGGAGCAGCAATAGTTCTCTACCTGATGGTAATCACGGAAAAGGCAAGCGATGAAATATGGCTCTCTCTCGGGAGGATCCTTCTGAAAAATGAAGTAATACTCCCTGCTCTACTATGCTTTATTCAGACAGATTGTCCTGAATCAGGTATACTCACCGCTGATGTAATTCGTCTGCTCGGATGGCCTGATCAGGCACTTGTACATCTCGGAGATATCAAACCAAAGCCACCATATGATCTCCTCTGGCATCTCAAAAGATCTGATGCTCTCGCTGGATCAGGGAGGTATACCGATGCAGTATATGAGATAGAACCATTACTAAACGGTGAAGTAAATGAGATACTTTTCAGATATGTCAGGTTTGCTGCCGCTGCAGGGGATGGAAACCGGGTCCAGTCAGTTCTTCCCCTGATAATTACGGCCCTGATACCCCCGGAAGCAGAAAAGCTTTTTACCAGTATCTCGGAACAAATCTGGTCATTAGACAATAGAAAGGGGATGCCGTTTTGCAGTCAGTTACGAGAACTGTCTAAAGGAGAAGCAAATCTCTTCCTTCTGCAGTGTATTCTTGCATATGGGCAGACTCCGGAGAATTGTTTAAAAAAAATCTCTCTATTCTCTGCACGAAGCGGGGCAACGAATGAGACGATCTGGAAGGTGATTGCCGGATATTCATATGAGGAATGGTGCTCCTTCCCGAAATCTGACTGGTTACACACCATGAAGGGTAAACATGGCCAGGTACATCGCATGGCGACTGCCCTTATCAGAGATGCTGCCGGGGATGCCAGGGGTTTGTGGACCGGAGCGACAGAGGGAGAGTTACTCAGAAGACTTGATGAGATTGGAATTGCTGTGGATTCCATAAACCTGGTAATTATTGCAATGGTGAATTCAGGACTTCCTGGTAATGATGCAGCGATATGGAATCCTGACCCCCACGTCAGACGAATTATTGCACGAATGCTCTTTGGGGTCCTTACTCTTCCGGAGGAGGTAATACCCTTCATTCAACAAATTTTTGGAAAATACGGGCACATTCTGAACCGCATTGCAAAGTGGAGTTGCCATATTAAGAACCCTCTCTGTTCGAACTGTTCTATCCACGATTTTTGCACCTGGTATGATTTTTATCCTGAGACACATCCTTATGAAAATTGGGATGATAGGTATATCCAGGATTCCTGGTTCTGTCTGGAAGAGGGGATACCGTTAATCCGTATAGGAGATCCTATTCAGATTGCTGGTATCGATCAGATCTTTTCCGTGGGCAGGAAATTTTTGTATCACTATGATCGGTATATACTACACGAAATAGGTATCTTTGAGGATATTTTCACTAATTACCCTTCTGTTTTTCGCAATCTCCTTAATATCAGGGTAGTTGGGAAGGGTAAAAAATCGAGAATGTAGTAATTCTGAATAGTGTTCAGGATCCCCTGCCCTGTTCTTTACATGTCATCGAGTATAGTCCTTCCCTCCAGGATTGCAAGTTCCTGAATAAGCTTTCGTTTCTTTGCATGTTGAGTCTTCAGATGAAGCATGTATTCTGAGAATTCTCCTTTCTGTTCTATTTTTGTTGATGCACCCCGAACTTTCACGAGGATCATGACTGCATCATGATATCTGTCAGGGTTCTTCATCCCGATGATTTTTTGAGTCAGCATTTTCCAGATCTCTATTGCCTTATCAGGATATTTTATTGCAATCACATCTGCGACACGGTCGTCCGGATTCCTTCTCTGTTCAGAAATCAGCCGCTGGGTATCTGAACATACCACTCAAGTACCACATCCGGATCTTTATCGATAAGCGCTATCTCCAGGAGAAGTGGTCGCAACGGAGCATCTAACGGTGCATATCGTCTTCCATAGGTCATCCCGGCATCAGGAGGTATCCCTGGGATTACACTTTCTTTCGTTGCAGATGATGGGAAGGTTCCCTCTTGAACGTATGCCATAATTATAGGTCTGATGGAATCTGCGATCCCTGCCTGCTCCGCTGATATCATCATCCGTTCATATTGTCTGATATCCGGGTTTCTAAAGAAATCCTCAGTATCGAGGGCTGCAATCATAAGCCAGTCAGCAGATTGTTCACATGTCTGTTTCATCGCTCGTAGAAACGGGCTTTCGTATATGGATCCTGACATGTCTTTTTAACCCCTCGCTGAATCCATTCTACCGCTTCTTCCTTATGATCTGTCCGGATCAGTAATTTGATAAGAGGGAGATAGCGATTCTCTTCCTCTGCTAACTGCGTAGAAAATAAAACAGCCCCATCAGTTCTTCCGGATCTCTCCAATGCAATCTCAATCCAGTCTGCCAGAATCTTCTGCGCATGATATGTTGAGCCTTCTTCTCCTGATAAGCCTTGGATTCGCTTCTTAAGGAGGATATTTGCAACCTGGGACCAATCAGATTCTGGATGCTTGAGATTGATAAAATCCAGAATTTCACTTGCCAAAGAGTATTCATCAGTCTGAATGAGTTCTATCGCTATGAGGAGCCGCTGATAGACTGGAAGTTCTGACTTTTTTAGAGCCTTCGCAACCAATGCCATGCACTCCTCAATCTGTGAACTGATCGATCTGCTCTCATCTTCCATCTCAACCTGAACACTCCCGGATTTTAGGAGAATCAGACCCAACCCGACAATATCATCAGATCTTCTCATGTCTAGAAGACCTGAAAAACTCTCAAGGATACCGGAATAATCTGGCATATTATCATCATCCATCCTATACCTGTCTCTATATTCAATCTCCTGGGATGTCACCTCCTTTATCTCTGTTATAATCGCATTTAGGGAAATATCAGGTGAAGTCTGTTCTATCTTCTGTCTCCGGTCCAGGTACGTAGCATTATCATGAGTTCCATTAAGACAAGAGAGGCTGATATCGTCTGAAATATTCTTCTGTCGGAGGCTCTGGTACCGTTATTCCCCTTTTTATCTCTTTGAGGTATGCCAGAATCAGGGCCACTCCATGCTTGCAATCTTTCCCTACCGGACAAGAACATTTTGAGGTCAGATGATCCCGGGCCGATACCACGGCAT
This sequence comes from Methanospirillaceae archaeon, assembly GCA_016926505.1. Taxonomy (GTDB): domain Archaea; phylum Halobacteriota; class Methanomicrobia; order Methanomicrobiales; family Methanospirillaceae; genus JAFGOM01. The sequence goes on along the minus strand of JAFGOM010000078.1, from coordinate 3,930 downwards.
AATAGATTACTATCCTCGACTGTTCCTCAAATGTATTGGTCAGATACCAGATAGACATTCAGTACCCGGGTTCTCTCTCTGATAGGAATTCCCTCTTGAAACGGTCTTCTTCCCAACCCATGCATTGAGATCTTCATAGGTGAGTTCCCTGAAACTCTTCCTCAGTAGATAGATCTATTTTTGGATGATATGAACCGGTGGATCATTAATAGGAGTTACGCAGTCGACGTTTCTGTTTGAAAAACAAGTGATACCTTATCATCATGTTCAGACAGGATGTAGTTACATTACATTCCTACTTTCCTATTGATACTGATCTCTTTTATTGTAGAATTCAAGCCGCAGAGGAACGCAGAGAGCAGAACCCCCTTCATAATAATCAGATAATCTCTATGATTACAACAGATCAATCAGGTATAGTATTGAGGATGAAACAATCTTTGCGTCCTCTGCGGTTATCATTTCAATCATCAAAGGAATGTCGTTTCAACTGGAATGATCGATGAAAGGAGTGAAAACATGATTGGCAATAAGACTTGAAAAATCAACAGAGCCCTTTACACCATCGCCATACCGGTATTTATTATCCATAAGAATCAGACAGGGTGTGGTTATATGAAACCCGGAATGTATATCCAGGATCTTCTTTTACAAGGTGCTGTTACGGGAAAATTAATTTTATATCTCCGTCATTCGAATAGGGACTCATTTGCCGGGGTTCCGGAGCATATGAGACAGGATGTTCCGATAACTCCACAAGGTATTAGCATGGCCCTGGAATTTGGAAGGTTTCTGCAAGAGATATTCCCGGAGAGAAGGCTCATACTCGGGCACACGGCTGCACGGAGGAGCAGGATGACAGCCGAATGTATCGCCCGGGGTTTTTGCCCGTCATGGTCCCGGATAATCGATTACCAGGAGGAAATAAAAGATCCGATCCGTGACATGGACTCATACTGTTATTTAAGGGATGAGAACGGGTGGGAAAATCTCATCATACGGTGGCTTAACAGGCAAATCCCGGAGCATGTCATGCAGGATCCGGATACCTATGCAGATATCCATGTAAAAAAACTGTTGTCATTTGACGGCATGGATGAAAATTCACTGTTTGTTGTGATAGGTCATGATTATACGATATTCCCTATTGTATCGCGAATTTTCGGTAAGAAACTGACCGGGATTGACTTCCTTAACGGGATCGTTTTCGAAGCGAATCATAATACTGCAAAAGTCATGTTTTCCGATGCAGACTCTGCCTTAGAAAAATTGCTGAATTATTGATTGCCGGAACTATCTTTTCTTTTTTTTGAATTTCGTATCCGGAACATACACAAGGGGTAGGGAACATGTTACCTCCGTTTCCAGGATAGTTAAGGGAAAACCTCCTTTTGCATCTTTCATCACATTTAAGGCATATCTTTAAGGATTAGTAATCTGGATACCGGGAGTAAATGCATTTTCCGACACGTGTGATATGATCAAGAAGATGAGTATTTTCGAGCCTCTGGATATGAACCAGGTCAATATGGTAGGGCAGATCAAGGGCATCTAACCGTACAGAAAGAAAAAGGATGTCATCAATCGTCAGCTCATCTCCATCTATGGCGATGTCTATGTCTGATCCTCTCCGGTGTGAACCCGATGCACGGGAGCCAAAAATCATTGCGGTTCTGACACCCGGGCATGAAGCCATAATAGCCCTTATCCGTTCCAGTTGTATCCCGGAGAGGCCGGTTATGTCATGTGTGGCCTGATATCTTATCCATTTTCCATCCCAATGCCTGGAAGAGAGGAATATAGTCCTCTATTATCTTACCAATAATATCATCAGCAGTCTTTTCATCATAGGTATGGGACGTTATATCTCTGCTCTCAAGCATTTCCATCCATGTTTCTCCCTCTGATATCAGTTCCATTGTGACTGCCTGACGAATTGCATCACGCGATCCCCTGATCTCCTGATAACCCTGATAGAGAGCATAATCTCTCATGAGGTTCCATGCAAGTTCAAAGGTGAACTCAAATGATTTAATCAGTCCCTGTTTCTCAATGTTTGAGAGTTTGCGTGAATGATAGAGATCCGCTCCTTCCAGTACAAGAAATAGTGCATTATGATAATGAGATAAGCGTTGCAGATAACGGATATCTTCCGGCATTTTTCTAATCCTGGTATTTGGTTTTTCCAGGATATGGATTATGCCGTATAAAAAGGTATGTAATCGGTATGCATTTATCCAAAAAAGACCTGTCTGGGGCTATCCTCCCAGGATTTTTTGTTCCCATCGTCTGGTAAAGATTCCAGACCAGGATCATGCCTGGGGGATAGAGGAGACACTGGTTTACAGGGGCGGTAAGAACTCATTTTGTCTCTTGAATAAAGGTGCTCCGGTTACCATTATGATCGATTCTATATCTGATGAATGAACCAGGGGATTGAGCACATGTCACGTCACCGGTGTTTACAATTTCTGATTATTTTACTGTCTTTGTGGAAAAAACCGTATATGGGCGTTTTGACGGTGAGGATATGTATAATACCTAAAAAGACAAGTCTAACAAAAGGAGAAAGTGACTGATGACTGACAACAACAAAAACCCGGTAACAGGCGGGGGTACCATGCAGATCACCGGCAAAGGCAGGTCCAACCGGGAATGGTGGCCGGATCAGTTGAACCTGAAGATCCTTCACCAGAACTCCCCTCTCTCCAATCCCTTGAGTGGTACGAGTTACCGAGAGGAGTTTCAAAAACTTGATCTTGCGGCTGTGAAAAAGGATCTGAAAGAGCTGATGACCAGTTCACAGGACTGGTGGCCGGCGGACTTCCGCCATTACGGGCCTTTGTTCATCCGGATGGCATGGCACAGTGCAGGAACGTACCGCACCTTTGATGGTCGCGGAGGTGCCAGCGGTGGACAGCAGCGGTTCCCCCCGCTCAACAGCTGGCCTGACAATGTCAACCTTGACAAGGCTCGCCGACTGCTCTGGCCTATCAAGCAGAAGTATGGTCAGAAAATTTCCTGGGCTGATCTCCTGATTCTTACCGGCAACGTTGCCCTGGAGTCGATGGGTTTTGTAACCTTCGGCTTTGGAGGCGGGCGTGAGGATGTCTGGGAACCGCAGGAAGACACGTACTGGGGTTCCGAGGATACGTGGCTTGGAGACAAACGGTATGCCGGTGACCGGGAACTGGAAAAACCTCTCGCGGCTGTGCAGATGGGCCTGATTTACGTCAACCCGGAAGGACCGGACGGTAACCCGGATCCGGTCGCGGCGGCCAGGGATATCCGCGATATTTTTGCACGGATGGCCATGAATGACGAGGAGACGGTTGCACTCATCGCCGGTGGTCACGCATTCGGTAAGACCCACGGTGCCGGTCCTGCTTCCCATGTCGGGCCCGAACCTGAAGCAGCCGGGATAGAAGAGCAGGGACTGGGCTGGAAGAGTAGTTTCGGTACCGGGAAGGGAAATGATACGATCACGAGCGGTATCGAGATAACGTGGACTGCAACGCCGACGAAGTGGAGTAATAATTTCTTCAGAAATCTCTTCAGTTACGAATGGGAATTAACCAAAAGCCCTGCAGGTGCGTATCAGTGGCATCCAAAGGGTGGCGCAGGAGCAGGTACGGTGCCGGATCCCCATGACCAGACGAAGCGTCATGCTCCCGGGATGCTGACCACCGACCTTGCCTTGAGATTTGATCCTGTTTATGAAAAGATCTCAAGACGTTTTTACGAGAATCCGGATCTGCTTGCAGATGCGTTTGCACGGGCCTGGTTTAAGCTGACACACCGTGATATGGGCCCACGTGCACGGTATCTCGGCCCGGAGGTTCCTGCCGAGGATCTCATCTGGCAGGATCCCATCCCTGCGGTTAATCATCCGCTGGTTGATAGAGAGGACATTGCACTCCTTAAAAGCAG
>JAFGOM010000077.1 GCA_016926505.1 Methanospirillaceae archaeon | reverse complement strand
TTTCCCGTCCCAAGATCCCATACTCTGACGGTTTTGTCATCAGACCCTGATACTACGGTTTTTCCGTCAGGAAAGAAAGCGACCGAATATACCAAACCAGTATGCCCTTGTAGCACCACGGTACACTCTTCGGTAGCGATATCCCATACTCTGACCGTTGTATCGTATGACCCTGAGACGATAATCCTGTCATTTGAACTGACCGCAACCGATTTAACCGAATCGGTATGGCCTTTCAAAACTGCGGTACACCTTTTGGTGACCGAGTCCCATACCCTGACAGTATAGTCATTAGATCCTGATACTACGGTTTTTCCGTCAGGAAAGAAAGCGACTGAATTGACTGAATCAGTATGACCTTCTAACACTGCAGTACACTCTCCGGTGATGAGATCCCAGACCCGTATCGTGTTATCAGCAGACCCTGAGACTACAGTCTTCCCATCTGGACTGAGAGCAACCGATTTGACCGAATCGGTATGGTCGGTGATTACCCCTGTGCACACTCTGGTGACGAGGTCCCATATTCTTACTGTTTTATCGTCAGACCCTGAGACTGCCTTAAGACCATCTGTACTGATTGCGACAGAATTGACTGAACCGGTATGACCTCCAAGGGTTTGGATTAATGGTCCCCCCGGTGCCGCAAAGTATTGTTTCACCGGCCGGAGCCATGGTTTTTTCTGCTCTTCTTTTACCCAGTCCAGGAATTTTTGGATCCTGGGCTCATCACACTCGAGCAACCGTCCGAACATCTGGGTTCCGAACTGGGTCGGATCCTGGGAGAGGATATGTGATGATAACCTGATAGCACCCTGAACCAGGAGTAGTGGCCGGTTATCTTTTGCGATCGGGTCATACTCTTCTATCAGTTCCCGGATCATCCCGAGTTCTATCTTTCTTTTTAGCCAGCGTGGATCGAGCAGAAGTTCTTCTGCTTCTTTCTGTTTCCCGGCGGCAATCAGGTGACCTGTAATATGCTGCAGAAAATACCCGTCATCAGGCCCGAATACCCAGCCATCAGGAGTGATTTTTGAATAAGCCTGAATAAGATCTCTGTGAATTGAAGTAATATCATTGGTCTTTGTCATTAGATACTCCTTGATCAGATCGTGTAGCGATACCCTCTCTTTTAATTCTCCCTTTCCTGCTCCGGTTACCTGATCTACCCTGATAAATCCTTTATTTGAGAGGGTTTTTAGCAATTTTCTTGCATTTCGGTCTGACATGCCACTGGAATACTGCCAGAGGGTCATCACAACCTATCAGGAATCGCTTCATCGGTCGGGAAGACGATGAGTTCAGAGAGCCGTTCCTGCTCTTCTGGTGTCAGATGGCTCAAGCCTGCTTTGATTGACTTACTCATGTCTTTTTTCGCCGTATAATCTTTGGAAATAAGGAGAAGTAAAAGAAACACATGGATTTTTCGTCTTACAAAGTGTCCAAGTTTTATTCCATCCAGAATGGATTCACCCCTTCCTCTGTCAGCACTTTCCATGCCGTTGCTCCGATATGTTTCCGGTAATAGTAATACCATGGATCACCAACGGCAGTATCAAACCCGGTATACAGTTTCGGTTCATCGGTTGCATATAATCCCCCGTTCTCAACCGAATTCTCAAGGAACCGGATAATCTCATCACTTCGTTCCGACAGCCCGGTCTCCCTGCAGGCCAAAGCCATCTGCCCGGTCCCTTCAAACCAGACACAAGTCGTCAGATTCTTCTCATTTGAATATGCAAACGAGTATCCATCCCCGACTCTCATATGATTCTCTGCATACAAAAGGGCCCTGTTTTTCTGATCTTCTGTCAGCACATCACGAAGCGAGAGAACGGTCCAGGTCTGACAGTCAAGCGGGATGACATCCCTATTGATGGTTACCCCGTCAGTTCTGGTTCCTGTGTAAAACTTCCCTTCTTCATCATCCCACATCGAGAGAACAAAAATCCTGGCACGCTCGGCATCCTGGTTCCATCGCTCTTTTCCGGTAATCTTTACAAGGCGGGAATAGGCAGCATACAGATCCAGGTTATGTTCAGTTGATTTGTACAGTAATGGTGTGGTACTTCCCTCCCAGCCGATCACCCCGGCTTTAAACCCTCCCGTACCCCGTTCATCTGCACAATGTTCATCGATCCATGCACCCAGCTGCTCTGCTGATGAGAGGTACTTCTTATCTCCTGTTGCTTCGTAGACTCCGAGTAGGCCGAGCATTGCCCAGGCCATGTTCCCGGTATCACTCGATATCTGGTAGACATCCTCAGTCCACTTCTTAAGAGAGAGATTGTACCACCCCGGCATCCTGACAGTCCCGGCCTTTCCGTTTGAGTACCACCCGTTTGGAAGGGCAATATCACCGCCCTGATAGGCATTCCGAAGCCTCCCATCGGTATAATAGGGGTCGTGTTCCTGGGCATATACCAGAGCATCTGCTAGTATCCTGGCCCTTTTGATATCATCAGGTTCCCCTCTGGCAAGATAGGCAAAAAGAACAAGCACATTATCATACGTGAACCCGACATTGGTCAATACCTCATCAAAGTCCTCATCAGAGGGGATGGTCTGGTAACTGACCACGAATCTGGGTTCTGTAAGCCGGCTTTTATCGAACCTGATATCATCCAGGTAAAAAATCACGGGATTGCCATTATTCTCTATGGATGAAGATGCCCAGCCAAAACCGCCGAGGACCGAGCTGAGATTCTGCTCTCCCAATAATATGGTATATTTGGTCCATTCAGGGGTAAGCGTAACCCAGTCGGTTGAGAGTTGGGGTAATGAATCAGGATATGGTTTTTTAGCAGAGGAGTCAGACGGCCATCCGATCCCTCCGGTAAAGAACTTTACCCGTTCTCCCCCATTCTGTCCACGTGCCCAGAACGAGAGGGTGGTTGCCCCGGTCAGATCCACACCTGCATCGGGAATGTCTCCCCAGTTTTCTATCGGTGCGGTCCCGTTATCAAGCACACCATTCATGAAGTACCATCCTCCCCAGTTGTTACCGAGGGGAATGAACGTGGCCATAATACAGGTTCTACCTGAATGAGGAGTATCAGTACACTGCTCATTCATCGGCGGAACACCAGATTCTGAAAAAATCGGGGCCATCCGTCCCCTCATAGAGAAGTGATTTCCTGCTGCATTGGCATCAGTATACACATCAAACCGGGTATGGTACCTGTCCATCATCCAAGAGAGCCAGTTCAGCGAACCTGCCGTATTGCCTGTTGCTATGATCGGTTCAGAATCAGAGGTATTATATGAGATCAGATGCGGTGAATCAGAACACCCTGAACAGCATATCATCCCGATAACCAGAAATGACAGGATGAAAAAGGGAATTCGTGCATTTACACCTGGTATTATGTTTTGTGTGAATACTTGTGTATTCAATACTGACCAAAAATTCCGAATTCTTTTCTGGCTGGTTGGTGACCCTGCCGAATTATTTTTTTTTGCATTGTGTTGATTCATAATCTTCCTCTTTTCTCTCTAAATTTCTCTGTTCCTGATTTCATTCCAAATCTGCTATTTTTCAGTTTTTTCCTGGCTTTTTCCAGACTGCAGCCGGTGCATACACCACTCGATAAATTCCTTCTGGCTCTGTGTTTCAGGGCCGGATCCGATCTTATTTACCCGTCTGAATGCTTCAGTCCGGGGATACCCGAGAGCGGACAGAAGGATAATTGCAAACGTCCCTGACCTGCCAATTCCTGCCAGACAATGGATAAGGATATGTTCCTGCATTTCATCTTGCTCAACTACCCGAGAGAGGTTATGGATTACCTGTAGAGGTTTTTCTCTGTCCTTATCATACCGTGAGGGAACCGGATGAAGAAAACGGTGAGCAATATCCTTGATGCAGGTAAGATATCTGTCACGGTCAGGGGGTATCCCCAGATCAGCTATCTCAAGGAGATCATAGTCCCAGGGGTCGGCATTTTTCAGGATTGCCTGGGCATAAGCCCGGGAAAAATCCTTTACATCATGAAATGGAGCGAGACAGACTATCCTTGTTATTTCACACCGCCACATCTCTTCTCTGAAGGTTTCAAGAGGTTCTCTCATGCCAGGCATTGAATGGAGATAGATCCTGTTTGTGCAGAGGTCAGATATGTCCACCTGACGAAAGAGCCGGGATCCAGGAGTGTGGGTCATTGAGATCCCCTGGCCTGATTTGTGTTTTTTTTCAACTTAGGGATATTTCTCGGTTTTTTTTGAACCATAACTGAATTATTCATAACTTTTTCCTCCGTTTAGAGAACAATTATTTCCATTAGATAATTGAGGGTTTATTCTCTGAGATTTATGATTTTGATGGAAAATAATTACGATTTCAAGATCTCTTTATATGCAGGTACAGTACTAGACATTCTGAATTCATCCCTTTTTTCAGTAATTTTCTTTTGATAGGAAGGAGGTAAGCCCTATTGAGAGTAATATCATTTATTAAAATATTCATCCACAACAATAACATCAATTATTGTGGTGATGTATATTACTATTACACTTCAAAAAATATATACTCTCTGGTTTGCTGATGGTGCCAGATTGAATCATATGGTTTATGGCTATAAAAAATGAAATTGCCGGAAAAACTAAAAAAGCATTATATAAGGCAATAATCAAAAAAAGGAGTAAGTATTCAGTGTCTTGAAGTTAAGATCAACTCCTGCCCTTTTTCCACTAAATCAGTCCCGTTCAATTTACAGGTTTGAATCGCAGATGCAAGAACTTCAATATTTCTTGTTCCTCTGGGTGATTTAGTCCCGCCACTAATTTTCCGCATCACAACATATGGCCTAACAGCTCTTTCAGCCTTATTATTCGTCCCCTCCACCTCCGGATTTGTAGTGAAAGTAAACAATTTCTCTCTCTGCTTCAAAATTTTCCGAGCAAATTTGTTACATTTCAGCGATACAAACTCTCTATTCAATGTCGATTCAAGCTCGTTAATTAACGATTGAACATCACTCTCCGTTGCTTTATGATCGAACTCGTTTGCTCTCTGGAGAATCGTTTTCATCGAGTTGTGGATTTGTTTACCTTCATCACCGCACATTTCCGCGAGTTCTTTTGTATCCCCTAACAAATGAAACCAACAGAGTTGTTGTGGTCTGTTTCCTGTTTTTTGTGCGAGAACATTGTATGCACCAAATCTGTCATGTATATCAACTCCAGAAGGGTTTGTGCCAAGAACCTCAAGTGGCACTTCATGCCCCCTTGACTGTGCAATTTTGTAGAGAGTAACTCCATTAATGACAAATTTCCACATCCAAATTGTCTTTCCCTGCTCATTCCAAGAGGTTTCATCCATGTATCTTGCTTGAGCATTTTTCACTTCTTCAACAAGTTCATCATAATATGGCCCAAGTGCTTGGGCTATGAGATTACAGATGTTACTCACTTCCCCCTCACTGATGGTTAGTCCACACATCTTTTTAACACTTGAGGGATGGCTGAAACAGTTAATCTTAACCCTACTTTCAACCACACTACGATAAACATCGTGTTCAACCCGATTCTGGCATGAGGAAGAGCATCGGTTACAATCCCTTCACAATCTTCTTGCAATGAGGGCAGTATCTTCTTTTTATCGAATATTTCGTTGTAATGGGAGATTGAAGAGGGATATCATCAATAAACCGATATCGTTCTTCCTGAATGTCACTGAGATCATATGACCCACAGTGTGGACATTCATGTACATCAACATCAACCTCTCTCTGAAATATTTCTTGTTTCACCCGAACCTGCTTTTTATGTCCTGGTTGTGCTCCAATTTTTTTGGGAGGGTTAGATCTTGTATCAATATCCGTTCCTTCTGACCTATCCTCCTTTTCCAGCTTCAAATCATAGGCCTTACCATGTTTAACACCTACATGTTGTGGATGCCTAACACGATATTCTTCAAATTCCTGAATGATTTTTTCATTTTCTTTCTTCACGAGGGCATATTCGTCTTCTAAAATCACATAACATGCAACAAGAATAGAAATGGTCATTTTAAGTGACTGATTCTCCTCGATAAGAACTTGAATTGAACTTGTACTTTGGTTCATTATGAGGTGATCACCAAGTACACTTTTTTTCCGAGGTGTTCTTTTGGACAATCAACTTTTGCGCTTGTACCAAAGGGCGTTACTACTCGAATGTAAAAACCTTCAATGCCAGTAATTGTCAGTTCAGTTTCTGTATGCATCGGAACTTTTCTCATGATATATCTATTAGATATCTATAGTAGAAAAAACTTCCGGTATGAGATTATTTTGGATAGATTCGACTAATTCTTAATTATTATACAATGAAAAAAAAGAGAGATCAAATCGTTGCTTCATTTTACTGAATACTTACAAAAAGGAGAAGATTCAATGTCTGATTAACAGGTTCTGTTGAGTAATTTCAGTAATCTGTATCCCCTCCATCTTCAAGGGAAATATATATAACTGAGTTTGTATATATGTATTAGAATACAATGTCAGTTCCACAAGACGATTT
>JAFGOM010000076.1 GCA_016926505.1 Methanospirillaceae archaeon | reverse complement strand
CGGATATGGTTGATTCAGGTATTATTTTGGCATGAATTCGAAGGGACATTCATACCGGAGGGGTTAGGGTTTTTTTGGAGAGGATACAATTACAACGATAAATACGGATTATATTGCAAAACCGTTCGGACTGTGTGGCATTATTCACAGGAACGTCCATATAAGGAGAGACTCTCAAAGAAGAACGTCGTCTTTATATTCATTATTATTACAATATCGAGAAATCGGCTGAAGATAAGATGGCTTTTGACCGAAAATTGAATGCATTGAAGCTGGAACTGGAGACTGGTTGTCGTGTTCCTGATCATGAAAAAATCTATATGAGGTACTTCACCTGCAAAACAACACCGAAGCGGGGAATAAAGGCAACCGTAAAAGAAGAAGAGATTAGTAAAGCAAAGCGCTATTTCGGTTTTTTTTCTCTGATTACAAATGAGACAATGGATGCAGTTACCGCTCTCGAACTCTATCGGAATAAAGATGTTGTGGAAAAGGCATTCGGAAATCTTAAGGAAAGACTAAACTTGCGCCGAGCTTTGGTTTCATCGGAAAAGAGTCTTGAGGGGAAGTTATTTGTTCAGTTTATTGCGTTGATCTTCCTGTTATATATCAAAAAACAGATGCAGGTGACCGACCTTCTTAAAAAATACACCCTGCCGGGTCTTTTAGATAAAATCGATGTTATTGAGTGCTTTACGCAGCCGGGCAGAACCCTCCGGGTTGGTGAGATGCTTAATGAACAAAAACGGTTGTATCATGAGCTGGGGGTAAGGCCGCCGAACTCGTTATGAATTGGCGGGAATCTAGGAGGCTGTCCGAGAACTATACTCTCTGAAAAATTATGAAAAATTAGAACTCAAAAAATGCCCTAAATTTGAATTACGCTTCAAAATGATCAGTCGAAAAAGCAAATTCACATTCTCGGACAGCCTCCTAGGATGATCAGTCTTTAGATCTCATATGTACTCATCAGATTCAGTACCCGCTGGTTTTAGGAGAGATATTCCTTCTTTTCAGACGAAACCTGACCGCAAATTGATATTACCTAAAATTTGGTTGATTGTCATTTCACCTATTAAAAACCTCATATCATGCCCTTAAGGCAGGAAATGATGATGATTATCAACTCATCCTTTGAGAGAGACGGTAATTCAGTCAGGATTCAATTGCAATTCAATTACTCCGGGCCATCATGCAAGGCACTGTTCCCGTGCAGACACATGTACCTGGATATCACACTCCTTAATGATTTTATATCCCGTTCTGCCAATCTCCGTCTAATTCTTCCTTTGTCATCAAATAATTGTATTGAACGGGCAGAGATCAAAACATTCCTCTCCATCTTTTCCTCGGTTTCTAGTTTATCCAACACAACAAAATGTTCTCTCTCTAAACCACCAGCTTCATGTCGGATATCTGGATATAATAATAAAGCGACGTCCGATTCATTCGCAACACTATATGCCATCATCTGGTAAAAATCTGCATTTGAAATAAATCCATTCGCAAGATCTGGTTTATATTTAGTATCGATGACTGCAATAGGTTTTCCGTTTTCTCTGACGACGAGGTCAGGAATTACCCGTTTTTTCTTCCTCTTATATTCAATGTCCGGGTGATAATCACTTGCAAGATGAAGGTCATGTTGATAATCAAAAGTGTATTCCTGAAGAGATCTTCGCAATAATGTAAGAACATATTTTTCAAAAACAAGATTCATATCAAAAATTAAGGCATAATACTGAAAAGAACCATCTTGTGCTGAATAGGTGGATCCAAACAAGATTAGAAGACTAAACTCTACAAGCCCTTTTAAATTTTCACTTAACCGATCGAAATGAAATGCAGAGAAATGTGAAGGGACAATAACTTCATCCGTGATCTTATCCATGAGCATAGAAAAAGTGAATGCACGTTTCTTATTCTCTTCAGATTTACTGAATGTCCGTATTTTCTGTAAAGCAGCTTTAATAAGTCGGTTTAATGGATTATCTATTGAGAACTCATCAAAACTGCAGGAAAAGGTATTGAATTGAGATGGGAGTTTTCGTATCTGTTCCTGGAAATTTAATTTTCCTTTAATATGACCGAGTTCATCATTTTGGCTGATATATTGATGATATAATGAATGACCCATTATTCTCTCAAGATCAGATAAAAAGAGAGAGATAAAAAATTCATAAAAGTCCTTTTCCTTCCCATATTGAGATATTTTAGATCGATAGGTGGGTATCGTCCCTGATATTGAGAGAAGAGAGAAGAGGTTTTTCCGTGCAATCCGGTAGAGCTTCTCCTTTTCAGGTTTGGAAAGAGTTTCTATTCTGTTATCTAGCGAAGGATTGTATAATTTTGGGAGTATCTCAATTCTTTTCTCACCGATCTGGATAATCCCAACAAAGGAGCACGTGAAGATTTTTCCGTACGTGACTGTCAGAGCATCTGTTTTTTCGGTTCTATGAATGAGATCGTTAAATTTTTTTAAGGCTCTTAGTTCAGAGTCGGTAAAAGGAGACCTTTTTGTTCCCCTTTCCCATTCAAACAACTCAAGTGTATGCACGATGAATACTCACTATTATCTATGTCTCTCTCCTACTGATGAATACCCAAATTACTCATGGTGCCTTTAAAAACAGTTGATTTATCGATCGAGAGACCATATATCTGATCCGTATCGCCGGAATCCTCTTCGAATTTACCGGAATCCTCATCCCATACCAACTTCTTCCTCTTCTCAATTTTGATAGAGTTCCGTCCAAGTATGGTTGCAAGTGCCTCCCAGTCATTAAAAAAATACTCCTCAAGGAGGGGAAGGATCCTTGTAAAAAATACCTTTTCTAATTCAGCGTTCCCAGTGTCATATTCAGGAATACTCATGAGATAATAATGACCTATCTCATAATCCGGGTTTTTTAATGCACAGATAATACCATTAAGTTCAGAGAGGAATATTCTTGCATCCTGATTTTTAATCAACTCATAATTAACATCTAAACGTTCAAAGTAAAACCTCCTTCGAAGTGCAATGTCGACCAATGCAATAGATTTATCGGTTGAATTCATGGTTCCAATGATATACACATTGTTTGGTATACTAAATTCGTGACCGGAATAGGGTAACGTAACTGTGATCTCCTCAGCTTCTCCGGAACGCTTATTATCTTCAAGTAAGGTTATGAGTTCTCCGAAAATCTTTGAGATATTACCTCTGTTAATCTCATCGATGATTAGGACGTAATTATTATGAGGAAAAAGACGTGCATTGTTACACATTTCTTTAAATATTCCATCTTTTATCTCATATGATATTGTGCCCTCTTCAGGATCCTGTACTTTAGGACGAATTCCTTCGATAAAATCCTCATATGAGAATGATTGATGAAAGGTTACAAAATTGAATTGAGAAGATGCTGTTTCCGGGGAAATTTGTAGATCTTCAATCAGACTTTGCCGATATTGCTGTCCGTTATCTGTCAGAAACCAATTTGAATCCTTGTCTTTATCAAATAATTCTTTTCCTGATTTATTTTTTAAATGTACTGTTTCAGAATCCATTCTGGACTCTCTTTGGAGTGTATACCAGATCGTATTAGAGACCTTATGGCTCTTTCGCAATACACTAAATTTTTTTATAACATCTGTATCTATAATATCGCGTACCTGAATGTTTTTTTTACCAATCTCATCAAACGCTAAAATAATGGCATCAACCCATGAAAATTGAGAGAGATTTCTATCTCCTGAACCTTGTTTTTTCAGTTTCTCCTGCAAGAGTTTGAACGTAATAGTAGGATCATTATCTCCAAAAATAATCTCATAAGCACGAATAACTGATTTATATGTTTTTCCAGTTCCCGGAGGGCCATAGAGAATGACCTGTTTTTTTATGTCATGATGTATTTGGTTTCTTTCCAGCAAATCATTTCCGATAAATTGAATCTCATATTCATCATTCCCGTTTCGTTTAATAAATTGCATTTTCGGGTATTCTGCTAATTTTTTTTCACTTTTTCGAAAGTGATCAGTGATTACAGGGAAATGACGTTGAATTAATGAACTAAAATCACCATGCCATTGAATTGTTCTATTAATTGTATTGGCTCTAAGCCTGGCTGTAAAATATGCGTTAAATGTTTTATTTTTATAGACCAGATTCACTGGTTTTTTATCTCCTAATTGCAGAGTTTGGATTCCAAAAAATTCCTGGTAATCTGCTGGAATTGTACAACCACCATGCAAAAAAGCTGATTTATGTAATGATTTATCTGCTCGATTTGGGGGAATGAACTTCCATCCTCCATACTTTGAATCAGAATCTTCATCAATATAATCATAATTTTCTTCTTCTGTCACCATCTCATCTCTGCGAGTTCTTTAGTATTCCTATGAAAATCAGGGAAGAACGTTACCAAACAACAGTTGGACACATATCCATGAAACGCAATGGGAAATAATTCCCGACTGCAAATCCTTTGTCAGGATTACAGACTATCCTATCGACCATGGAAAGGGGCCTACTTCTCATCGTATCGTTACGATAGTATATAATATTGATATCGGATTTGCAGGCGATGATTGCAGATCCTGATCTTTTATCAGGACTGATATGTAAATGTTGTTCGGTAACACTCTTCCCTGACTTTCATGAGGTATTGATGTGAGTATGATGACCAGAATATATATATGTGCATTATATCTAATCATAATTAGTACTAATCGTGATTCGTCAATTTATTAACCGGGAGAAAGAACTTCGTGTACTTGAGAAAGAGTGGAGTAAAACCACTGCCAGTCTAATAATTCTCTATGGACGACGGAGAGTTGGAAAAACCCGTCTGCTGTCGGAATTTATCCGGGATAAACAGGGGATATTATTTTTTGCAGAAGATACTGCCCCGCTTGTCCAGATAGAAGGCCTGAAAAGCCTCACCTCCCAATATCTTTCAGATCCCCTTCTGGCTGATCTCCCTATTCACACATGGTCACAATATTTTGATTATCTGGGTTCACATCTGCCAGAACAGCGCTCATATCTCATCATTGATGAATTCAGTTATCTGATTAAATCTGACCGGTCGGTGTTATCTGCCATTCAAAAAGCATGGGATACGAAACTTCTCTCTTCACCATGGGTCATAATTCTGACCGGATCGCTACTGGGCCTTATGAGTGATGCAGCTCTCTCCCATACATCTCCAATCTATGGAAGAAGAGATAGGGATATCCTGTTAAAACCTCTGAATTTTTCTGAAGCACGTGAATTCCTTCAGGGGTCTTTTGAAACTAATCTTCAGTTTTATTTTATTGTGGGCGGCATTCCGGAGTATCTGAACCGGGCTGGTGAGTACTCTAACCCTGAAAGTTTTGTTAAAAATGAGTTCTTAGATACCTTCGGTTATTTCTATCGTGAGCCTTATTTCTTACTATCACAGGAATTTCGCGAGTTGAAAATCTATCAGGCTATCCTTTTATCTCTCGCTCAAGGGAGGACAACTCCCTCTGAAATCAGTACATCAATCGGGTTTGATACCAGGAATCTGTATCCCTATCTTGATAGTATGATTCGACTTGGATTTATCGGGAAAGAAACTCCTGTCACTGGAAAACCCAAAAAAAGTCTGTACAAGGTATCTGATGCTCTCATCGATTACTGGTATTCCTTTGTGTATCCAAACAGACGGTTTATAGAGCTTTCCCAGTCAGTATCAATCTCTCATACTCAGTTCTTCGGAAAAAAATTTGAATCCTTCATTCGGGATGAAGTTATTCCCCACCTGTACCCTGGCCAGAATTCAGGCAGATGGTGGCATAAAGAGGAAGAAATTGATTTTATTGTCTTTGACACCCGATCGATGACGGTAGTATTTGGTGAGTGTAAATATCAAGAACTATCTCTTAATAGAGCGTATCAGGTGTTGCATCATCTGGAGAAAAAAGCAGAACTGGTCTTATTCGATGAAAAAATCTGGAAGAAGAGAAAATTCTGTTTATTTGTCCGGGACCTTGAAAGAAAGGATGAATTATTGCATGAAGGGTATCTGATATACACAATAAACGATATTGAAATGATGTATGATATGTCTTATCATGGGTGATATCATCAGTATCAGGATAATCTCATATCGGAAAGATGAACATTACACCACTCTCTGAACGCAGGTATGGCCAGAGAACGAGAAGAAAAAAAGGATCTGGAGAACAAACCAACCGTGAAGATACCCGTGCCGGAACCAAAGAATCTTTCAGATCCCCTGACATAAACCGGGAGTAAAGAGATTTACTTCTTAAACCCGGGTTTTTTCCGCATGGCAGCAAGGAGCAGCTGCACCGTTGCCTCGACATCGGCAAGATCGATCATCTCAACCGGGGAGTGGATATACCGGGTCGGTACCGAGACCGGGATACTCGGGATCCCTCCCTGTTCAAGGTGGATGATGGTAGCATCGGTATTCCCGCCATCCCCGACCTCGAGCTGGTACGGGATACTGTTCTTGTCTCCTGCCTGCCGGAGCCAGGCAATAAGCCGGGGATCTGCAATCAGACCACGACCGGAAGCATTCACAAGAGAAAGCACCGGTCCCTTGCCGAGCTCTGCCGTCGCATCCTTTATCTGGATTCCGGGATGATCGCCGGGGATCGTCACATCGGTTGCAATCGCAATGTCGGGTTTTAACCGGAAGGCAGCGACCTTGGCACCTTTCAGCCCTACCTCCTCCTGCACGGTAAATACCCCGTATACGGTGTGCGGGGTCTCCATCCGACGAAGGAGCTCGATAAGGACTGCCACCCCTACCCGGTTATCAAATGCCTTGCCGGTAAGCCTGCCGTTTGCAAGCCGGGTGGCCGTGACATCAAGGGTTACGGGTGTTCCGATCTCGATTCCTAAGTCTGCCACCTCCTCAGGACTGCGTGCGCCGACATCGATGAACATATCCTTTAATTCCGGCTGCTTCTTCCGGTCTTCAGGCTTCATCACATGGGGAGGCTTGGATCCGAGCACACCGGTCACCGATCCCTTTGTCCCGTGCAGCACGACCCGCCGTGTCGGCAGAATCGGTTCATGCCATCCTCCGATGGTGACAAACGAAAGAAATCCCTTATCATTAATATACTGGACCATGAGACCGATCTCGTCCATGTGCGACGCGATCATTACCGAGAAATCACTCCCGCGCCGTGTCGCGATGAGGTTTCCCATCCGGTCCTCGACAATATCGTCCACGAATCCGGCAAGCTCTTCGCGGATAATATTCCTGATATTCTCTTCGAAACCTGACACCCCGTGGGCATCAGAGAGCTTTCGTATCAGTGCTTCCATTGCTGCAGATTCCATCCTTCTTATACTGCGTCCTTTATCCTGTTTAATGCAGTCTGTATGATATCGCGTGATGCTGCATAACTGAACCGTGCATACCCGCCACCACCACTGCCAAACGCATCACCAGGCACAATAACCACCCCGTGATCGATGATAGAAGAGAATGTGTCTGCATCCATCGGAACAAAAAGATAAAAAGCACCTTCCGGGATGGGAAACGAGAACCCGAGATCCTGCAGACCCTGGCAGAGCATATCGCGCCGTGCTGCATACTCATCCCGCATCTCTGCCACGCAGGACTGGTCACCGGTATATGCAGCAAGCGCTGCATACTGGGAGATCGAACAGGCACAGGTCTGGCAGTACTGGTGTATCTTTGTACACTGCCGCACATACGACTCCGGCCCTGCGAGGTACCCGGCCCGCCAGCCGGTCATCGCATACGTCTTGCTCGTTGCGTTCACGGTTATCACATCCTCTGAAAACCGGGCAGCACTCACCGTCTCTGCACCGTACACGAAATGCTCGTACACCTCATCAGAGAGGACACATACCCCGGCATCTGCCGCGTACTCAACGATGGCCCGTATCGACTCTTTTGGCTCGACAACACCGGTCGGGTTGGCAGGAGAGTTTAAAACCATCATCCTCGCTCCTGATAAGCGCTCCTGAACTGCGTCAATGTCAAGATGCAGATCCGACTGTAAGGGAACCATGTCAGGAATGCCCCCTGCAAGGGTGACGCACTCCCGGTACGAGACAAACCCGGGGTCTGGAACAAGCACCCGGTCTCCGGCATTCACCAGTGCCTGCATCGCAACAAAAATTGCCTCGCCGGCTCCCGCCGTCACGACAACCTGGGAAGGGTTATACGAAAGGTCATTGTCTGTGGCAAGCCTGGCACATATCGCCTCCCGTAACTCCAAAAGCCCGGTGTTGAACGTATATCCGGTCTTCCCTTCCCTGATTGCTGCAATGGCAGCTTCCCTGATATGCAGCGGAGTGACAAAATCAGGCTGTCCGAGCGAGAGACTGACCGATCCCGGTTTTGCTTCCTGGAAGAACTTCCGGATCTGTGATTCTGATACCTGCTCTGCCCGCCTTGCTATCGATCCAAATCCCATACAACATCACTACTCAATATTTGCATGCCTGCCTTTTAATTCGGCCTCGTCAATCTTTCTCTCCTCCATGAGGTACGAGATGACCGCATCACAAAATGTCATCGATGCAGTCTCAAAGAATGTCCCTAACGGCGCAAAAGACCGGTGTTCACCAAGCATCTCCCGTACATCAAAATTCACCGAATCATCAGGAATATCCTCCCTGTGCTGCGCAATTACAACCGTGGCATCGGCAAGTTTCCCGATAGCTGAGTCAGGATTTGACGTGACAAGAGCAACCCGGCCGCCAATGCTCTTTGCGGTCTCTGCGATCTCTGCGATCGTCCGGGTCTGTCCGGAACCGGAGAGCACAATCACAAGATCTCCGTTCAGCAGTGCCGGAGTAATCGTCTCACCGACCACATAGCTGGTCAGTCCAAGATGCATCAGCCGCATTGCAAACGCCTTTGCTACAAGCCCGGATCTTCCTGCTCCCATCACATAGATCCGGCCCGAAGCAAGGATCTCGTCAACAAAGGACTGAACCTGTATATCAGAGATCGTTTTACAGACTGCTTCTATCTCATGCGCCATCAGGCGCATCATATCCTGTACCCGGTGAATCATACCTGTGTAGAGAGATACGATACCGGTCTTCTTGATGATTTCTACTGGTATAAAAAGAAGGAGTCAGAGGAATCAGGTAAGACCTGACACATGGGTGTACTGCATGGTTGTTCCGGTGCGGACAAGACCCGAATCAGTAACAACCGAGACCGGCCCGTGACCGCAGGCGACATAAAGAGGATGACCGGTCTTTGTATGCCAGAGATCATCTGCCTTCCTGGCAAGAGCAGTAAGCGCAGCCCGTTCCGTCTTTACCAGGGCCGGATCCACGTTAACCGTGGTGACGAGATACACGGCAAACCCATTATATCGTCTCCTGCCTTCGGTAAGACCGGAAAGATTAAGGATCGTGTCTGAGGTAAAAAGCAACCCTGCATCACGGGAGTACAGGTAAATAAGCCCGTGCTGGTGCCCGCCATGACTTTCCAGGATAAAAAATTCACATCCCCCTATCTCCATCCGGTCAAGAACGGCAAACCCTTCGATATATTCATCACCGGCGGGAGGAAAGAACTGAAACGATTCTCCGGGATGCATTCTGCCAAAGAGGTTTATCATGAGGGTATATACCTCCTGCACGATCCAGTCCTCGTGAATAGAGCCGGTAGCACGGTTCCGGGTTGCAATAACCTTCCCGGTCCCCTCATGAGCACATACCGGTACAGAAAAATACCCGGCCGCACCACAGTGATCAGAGTCACCATGGGTTATGATAATGCGGGTAAGCCGGGAGATATCAATTCCGATTGCAGCAAACATCTGCATGACATCATCGTGATACAGTCCGTACCCGGTATCGACCATAACCAGCTCCTGCGGGGAATCGAGAAGAAAAATATTGCCTCCGCAGGGAAGCTGAAAACAATGAAGGATAAGATTCTCTGCAACAGGTATCTTCTGTATTGTTGCAGAAAAGGCATCTGTGCAGCTCTTCTGCAGTTCCTCTCCATTCTCAAGTGCCCGTCTGAGCGTAGTCAGGTAATCCCTCAAAAACCAGGTCAGGGACTGTGAAGCATGGGAGAACCGGTTCACCAGATCGTAGACAGGGGGACGGGCGGTACCATCAGTAATCGCCCGGATTGACGCAGCATACGTATCATAAAATCCTCGTTTATGCGCATCATCATCTGATATATTACACAAGGCACCAGGAAACTGCTCCTGCACCCAGGATTGAAATGCCTCTGCAACAGGGACAGATGGCGAGATACAGGTTGCACGAAAACGGGATGGGTCCTTTCCCCGGTCATCGGCATCAAGAGAGAGAATTCGAAGGCCCTGTTCCTGTGCTTTACTAAGGAGTGAGACAATAACCGGGTGGACCGGATCGTGATATATCTCAATTGATATGATTTCCGGATCCTGGTCATGCATGATCCAGTACCCTGCCGCTTGTAACAACTCTATGGATGATTCATATGCCGCCCTGCATCCTGATACCGAGACAAAAAGGTATCCCGGATCGATATCCTCATCAAACCGGATCCTGCCAATAGAAAGGTGCAGGGAAGAAAGGATAGTACATATCTCTTCAATGCTGCCACCAGGGGCAGGACACAGGGTAAGATGAAAGTCAGAAGACGTATTCGGACTCATCGAAAAAACAGGCTTTCCTTCCAGTTACTCTTCTTCCTGTTCACGCATGGTGATGAGAATCTCTCCAAACAGGGTTTCCTGCAGGATCTCTGCCACGTACTTTACCTGCTGTGCAAGGTCAAGATCCTGGTTCCGGTTAATGTCCGCATACATCTGCAGCCGTAAAAGGGCAAACCTCAGACGGAGCAGGTCTTCATCAGAGAGCAGGATTGCGCTTCGGTAGATAGGCTCGATGAGATCCGGAAAGAGGGAGATATCTGTAAGGCACGTTACAATATCGTTGTAGACCGGAAGAGGCTCCTCGATTCCGGAGAGGATGCGGAAATAATCCATACTCACCCTTCAACAACCGATACCAGGCGCTCCATGACCTCATTGATCGCGATCCAGGAGGGTGTCTTTTCTCCCTTCCGGATGATAAACGGACGACCCTCATCCCCGGCTTTTCGCATCTCGATATCAATAGGGATGCTTCCAAGGAACGGAACGTTATGAGCCTTTGCAATCCGCTCCCCACCGCCGGACCCAAAGAGATCGATCATCTCACCGCAGTGGGGACAGGCAAACCCGCTCATGTTCTCGATAACACCAAGTACCTCAAGCCCGATCTTCTCAACAAAAGAGATTGCCTTTGTCGAGTCTAAGGTCGAGACATCCTGCGGGGTAGTCACGATAACCGCACCCCGTACATTTGGTGCCAGTTGTGCAATCGATAACGCCTCATCCCCGGTTCCCGGGGGAAGATCCACGACAAGATAATCAAGGGAACCCCATCGTGTCTCATTTAAAAACTGACTTATTGCGGTATTCTTCATGGCGCCCCGCCAGATTACCGGAGAATCAGGCTGTGGAAGCAGAAATGCCATGGATACCACCTGCAGGGATCCCGTGACCCTGACCGGGACTATCTTATTATCTTCTGCAAGGAGCTGGTGCTGCTCAATACCGAGCATTTTCGGGATGTTCGGCCCATGGATATCAAGATCAAGGAGTCCGACCTGCCTCCCCTTGTTCGAGAGGGCATAGGCCAGGTTCACCGATACCGTCGACTTGCCGACACCTCCTTTCCCTGAAAGAACAAGGATAACATGTCTGACATCGACTGCCGCCTTGGGAGGAAGATTACTTCGTTTTTCTGCATCCTCACAGGTGGTTCCATGCGGACATGAGGAACAGTTAGAATCACAGGTATCTGACGGTTTGGTTGTATTTTCTGACATCTTGTATCTCCTCGGTTATACCTCTAGTACTGGGTGTAACTACACGATAAGCATTCGGGAGCAGGGAGAGAAAAAAGGATGGTATCCCGGAAGAGCCCCGGGACACAAAAGGACAGTTAGACTGGGATAATAAAGCTTACAGTATCTTATAGATGAAAAGAGAGATAGGTACATATCATGGAAAGGGGGGATTACCTGGTTATTATCGCAGGGATCATCGTTGTACTGATCCTGGCCATCGTGGTAAAACCCATTCTCACAGGGGAAGATGTTGTATTCCTGCCTTCATCCCCGGAGCCACCTGTTGATGTACCCGTTACCCCGGTTCAGGTTATTCCGCCGGTCACACCAGGGATGACCAATCCCCCCACACCTAAACCGGTTATCACGGAGAAACCATTCATCCCGGACATTAGCCCTACGACAACGTATTCACCACAGGGATCGCTCTGGCAGCCGGATCCCGACATGCCGATGCCGGCAATCTCCATGGTACCGTTTGCATCAATCACCAGTAAGTACAGTGGTAAGACCGGAACCTTCCTCATGCCATTCCCCTACTGGGAGATCACGTTCTCGGCAGTCCCTGATGGAACCGATCCCATCTTTATCCTTGACATCATGGAAGAGATCCGGGAAAACAACCGTGTTGTAGATACCCGTCTTGTCAGAACACTTACCTGGAGGCCGGATCAGGAACCGGATTACCGCGATGTCAGATTCTTTGAGGGTGACCGGCTTTATTATTTTATGGTCACCTGTCAGGAACTCCGGGAGTACACCATCACTATCCTTGTACCAAAAAAATACCTTGATGAATGGTCATAATCCCCAATTTACTCATTTTCTCTGCCATTCCCATTAATATTCAATTTTTTGGGCCAAAGACACCATACGAGAGACCTTAAATCCCTGCCGGTAGTACATTCACCCATGGAGAAACGTGATCTCTTCATGGTAGCTCTCGCAATCATCATTGTCCTCTTCATGGCAGTCTTCATAAAACCAATGATAACCGGGGAAGAGGTGATGTTCCTTCCAAGGGATAACATATCTGAAGAGATACAACCAGAGAACGAGACAGATGGCCAAAATGAGGATCTCACGGGACTCAACCTGACAACACAAAATATCACCGAACCCGATTCACTGGCACTTATCCCTCTCGAATTGCCGGAAACTCCCATACCTACTCCTACCGCAGTCCCCACCTGGGACCGGTCACGAACCACCGTAACCCTGGAATCAGACCAGGCATATACTCCTCCCCGTCCCTACCCGACAAGCGTGGCAGATGAGCGTAAAATGCTCATATACAGCCAGATAGATGGAAAATCGGGCGGAATATCAAACCCGGTTACGATCCCGTACGGCTACTGGGAGCTGGTCTATGACGTCAGCCTCGCAAAGGGTCTTACCGAGGCTGAAATAGAATCAAATACTCTGACTCGGACAAAAGAAGAAGCTCTTTTAAGAGAAACAAAAAACAGTGCTGATGTTGTATCACTCTCAGTAGTTGTTCCCCGTTTTTCAATCACCGTTCTGGATAATACTACCAGTGAAGTTATTCGGACTATTACTCCCCCCGGGGGTTTGAATCCGGAATTATGGGAGGATGACAACGAAGACTTCAAAGATCCCCGTCCCTGGAAAGAGAATTTCTATAGAGGGGGAGATTTCATATTTGATGTCGACTCCTCCTTTATCGATTCGTACTCGATCCGGATCATGATACCGGATCCAAATACCGGTTCCTATGCAGGAATGGGATATGCCAAAGAGAAGACAGACGCCCTGTATCCTGCATTCTCCCAATACCAGGATCTCATCAATGCGGATCCGTATCAGGAGAAGTATATCACTAATATCACGAGCAGGTTAACACCGGGATCTCCTGATACAAAGAACTGGAAAGAGAATGCACATGCAGTAACCCTTCTCACTGACAGGCTGAACGGGGCCGTTATTGACTCATTCCAGGTACGGGATGAGTGGATTCAGGGAAATAAAGGGACACTTGCCGGAGACATTACCTGGCTCATCGAAACTAATCCCGTTACCGTGCCTGCAACAACCACCTGGACCAGGGATGTGAACGGAGTCTGGCAGTCAGACTCACTTCCCGTGCTTCCCGAGGCTGAACTCATCAAAAACCTCGTAACCCGATACCAGAATGCATTCAATGCCGATTATAACTCTGATACCTATGCAAAAAGCCTGTATGACCTCCTCACGACAACCGCCAGGAATGAATATACCGACATCCAGTGCGATTACGCACACGAACAGGGAAAATGCTGCCCGTTCCGTGATCCCTATTGTGAAAGCGGGGATGTCAGTTGTTCTTCAGGAGAAGAGTGCAGCCTGCTTGCACTCTACCGGGCAGCAGTCACAAACCGCCTGCAGAACATAACCATCTCGGGTTTTACGGTTTCTGATACCATCATCCGCGGCAATGAAGGAGTACTGAAGGCTGAGATTTCCTGGGATACCGATGGAACCACAAAGAAAACCTTTGAGGATATCCCGGTCAGAAAAGATGACGGGTGGATCTGGAAGCTGGATGCCCCGATACTGCTGAGAACATAGGAGAGGCAGGAGAGAGACTCACCGTATCCGGGACAACCAGTTCTGCACGATAAACTCGCGGATCAACTGCACCGCAACAGCAGCAGTCTGCCCGTTATCAAAATCACAGACTTCCATATAGTCAAATGCAACCGTCTGTGCAGCAAAAGCCCTGATAACCTCCCGTATATCCAGCGGGGTGAGCCCGAACGGTTCCGGGGTACCCACTCCCGGGGTAAGACAACAGTCAATCACATCTGCATCTATCGAGAGATAGATCCGGGATCCGTTAACTGTATTTTTAATCTCCTCAATAACGCGAAGGATACCGATCTCCCTGACATGATCAGCAGTATACAGCATCACATGATCCCGTGCATACCGGTACTGATCTGCAGTTCCGCTCCGTGCACCGATGATAATTACGTTTCCTATCCCTTCCTCCATTATCCGCCGGGTGGTACACGCATGGTTATGCTGAGAACCACGAAATTCTTCCTCTAAATCGAGGTGGGCATCACAGACCAGGTACCAGTCCGGCACTACTGCCCTTACCGCACCGATAGTGACCGAATGCTCCCCTCCCAGAAGAACCGGAACTTTCCCGTCGCAAACAAGGTCTTCTACTGCCTGCCTGACTCCGGATACAACCTCGTCCGGGATGACCCCGACCTCAAGATCTCCGCAATCACAGAGAGGAATATCGGCAAAGTCATAACCCGGCTCATCCATCCATGACTCAAAATTCCAGGACAATTCCCTGATTACCTTCGGACCATACCGGGTGCCGGGCTTAAAAGACGTTGTTCCATCATACGGAACACCACAGAGGGTATACATGGCAGAGCCATAATCTGAACCGGCATCAGCAAATAAAGGAAATAAACCAGATATCATAAAAAAGACAGGAAACCCCCGTAAAGGGGAAATCTACGTGCTAATCTTCTTCTTTCCCATTGACTCGATATAGGTAATCTCCTTTCCGACCTCTATGGATCCCATCAACTCTTCAGAAATTACTATCTCAAAGTTGGAATAATCACCCATATCCATCAACTGGACCGAGTTCCCGGAGATCGAGATGACCTGTCCGGCTTTCCGTTCAACAACCGGTACATAGGTCTTTGCAGAGACCGGCTGTACGATCGACCGCTTCATCCCGTCAAAGATACCAACCGCATCTACCCGTGCCTTTGCAGCACCATGTTTTCCTGGTTTAGAGGTAGCAATGGCAAGGATTTTACAGGGCTCGTCCTCAATGAGAATATATCTCCCTTCTTTTAACTTGCCGACTTCTGTCTGCTCTTTCATGAATCACATCCGTAAAACTGGTTATATTTATCTGTATACCTGCACATAAATACATCAGTCAATTCAGGAAAAACGGACAGAGAATATGGATTTTTTTACCTGCTGCAACATGATTGCCGATGATGTCTCGGTATGTATCCATCCTTTCATCGGCACACGGGAAGGAGACCGGATACTACGGGCAGGGGCAGATAATACTCCAACCAGGGTTATCGATGATATTGCTGAATCCTGTATTTTAAAGCAGATTGAAAAACACATGCTTTGCGCACGGGTTGTGAGTGAAGAGGCAGGAATCATTTCAATGCCCGGACCTGCAGGCACCATCTTTCTTGATCCACTGGACGGAACCTACAATGCACTGGCAACAATCCCTTTTTATGCCCTCTCTATCAGCTTCGCTCTCAACGGAGAGATTCTAAAAGCGTTTGTCAAGGATCTTGCCAATAACGAAATATTTACTGCAGAGAAGGGAAAAGGGGCCTTTCTGAACGGTACCCGGATTCATGTTTCTCACACGGCTGATCTCGGCACCAGTGCGCTCTGTATGTACGGATTAAAAAAACAGAGAGCAGATCTGCTGGACCTCTCCTCAATAATCAGACGTTCACGCCAGTTTGGTGCCATCGCCCTTGAACTCTGCTATGTTGCAGCGGGCCGTCTCGACGGTTTTATTGATATCAGGGGAATGCTCAGGGTAACCGATGCCGCTGCAGGAGTCCTTGTCTGCCAGGAAGCAGGAGGGGAAGTAACAGATACCGATAAAAACCCCATACCATTCCCTGATGCAGTGAGTATCAAGAGCAACCTTATTGCAACAAACAGGATCCTCCATTCCGACGTTATCTCTCATCTCAGGTGAAACAAATGAAGATCCTCATTATTCCACGGATCCTCGAGGAACGTGCAACAGCGTATGCCCATATCCTTGCAGAATCTCTTTCTCAAAAAGGACATGAGCCCGGGATCGCGACCCGGAGACTTCCGGTTGGTTCACCAGACGACGATAACCCGGCTCCTCTCTTCTCGCGGACGCATCCACCGGATCTCGTCATCATTATTGGCGGAGACGGTACCATCCTCCTCGCTATCCAGCAGATGCCGGTACAGGTGCCGGTTCTCGGAATAAACTGTGGGGAGGTAGGATTTTTGGCAGACATCGAACCTGAAGAGATAACCGGATTCTTTGAGACATTGCAGGGGAATCTATCCACTGAACAGAGAATGCGAATCAGTATCTTTATTGACGGAGTCTGTGTCGGGACCGCGTTAAATGAAGCCCTCATCGTCACCGACCGTCCGGCCAAGATGCTCAGGTTGCTGGTAACCATCGACGATGTCCTTGCAGAATCGTTCCGGGCAGATGGCCTTATCATCAGCACCCCGACCGGATCGACCGCGTATGCCATGAGCGCAGGCGGCCCTATCCTTGATCCCAGGGTAGAAGGATTTTTAATGATACCACTTGCTCCCTTTATGCTCTCAAACCGTCCCCATCTGATTCATTCTGACCGTCGTCTCTCTATCAGACTGATAAATCCTAAACCGGTGAAACTCGTCCTCGACGGACAGGTATCGATACCGATAGATCACGAGGCTGTCATCGATGTAAAAAAAGCATTAGAGCCTGCCCTTTTCGTTAACACCGGAAAAAACTTCTTTATCAAGTGCAATGAGAAGCTCAGGCATCTGTAACAGTCGATAACCCTTATATTGCATATTGTCATAATTGCTTACAGGAAACAGTATGAAGGACACTATTCGAACGGTCATTGATTATGCAGCAGCAGAGGCTGCATTACAGGATCTCCTTGCACTGAACGGTTCCCCGGTTGCCATAAAGATCGTCAGGAGCAAGGAAGACATTCCCGCCGGTGTTGCAGAACTCGATGAAGCAACCCGTCACTGCCAGATGGTAAACCTTGCCCGGAAAGAAGGCCGCATCTTTTTTGCACCCCCTGATAAGCATAGCTGCCAGGGAGGCGGTTTTGCACTTGGTCTCAAAGAGATTACTCCCTCGCTTGATTCTGGTGAGTTTTACTATGCTCTCGGAAAGTTCGAGAGCTGGCCGGCATGCAAAAGGACACTGAAATCCATTCCTGCACTGGAACCGCAGAAAACCTTTGCAACGATGTATGCTCCCTTAAAAACAACGCCATTTGATCCAACCATTGTCATGATAATAGATGAACCACGGATTATGCTCAAACTGGCACAGGCACTCCTGTACCGTCTCGGCGGCAGGATCCATTCATCGTTTTCCGGTATCCAGTCAGTCTGTGCCGATGCAACCGCCCAGACGTACCTGACCGGAAACGCAAACTTCTCGCTCGGTTGTGACGGATCCAGGAAGTTCTCTGGCATTGCCGACAACGAGATGGTCATGGGGATGCCTGTTGAGATCCTGCCCGAGCTCATCGAGTCTCTGAAGGTTGTCACGAGCGCACCGGGTTCAGTACAGAAGTAAGGTGATCGGTTCTTCTCATCACCTTTTTCGTAACTCACCATTTTTTGTTTTTCTGACCAATATATTGTGCATCCGTATTCGTAAAAATTAGGGGAATTCCATGCAGATAGAAGAGATAATCGAAAAAATCCCTCTTGAAAACCGGATTCCTGACTCTTCCTCCCACCTGTATATCTTTGGAAGAAACCCGGTACTATCTTTTGCCGAACTGCAGAGTCTTTGTATTGCAGGAAACAGAACAAAAGAAAAAGGAAAAAGCGACATACAGACCGGATCATGTATTGATATCTCCCCTTACGGATGTATCACCACCGCACCGGAGGCTATCCCGGTATCACAATCCGGATCCCTGCTTAAATCAGCCGTTCCCTTCTCATATATCATGAAATCAGATCATCCTGTCCGTGATAAAGAGCATATCATCGCGATCGCTGATGAACTGGTGCGATCCCTCCCTGTTGCAGATAAATGTCACTGGTGCATCAGTGCCTATAATGAGATGAATGAGAGAGATGCAGAATATTTCGACCTTTTCCAGAAAGCAATAAAAGAAGCCCTGAAAAACCAGGGGATAAAAAAATGCACGTATGTCCCCCCACAGGAGGATCTTGACCGTGTCAGAGCCTACGATGATAAAAAAACATACCAGGGACATACCGTTCTGCCCCAGAAGATCCAGTCAAAGAAGATACGGGAGGAAGGTTTTGAATGTATCCTCTGGCATATGGCACGGCAATCAGGAAACACTCTCATTGTGGCATTTTTGAAAGATACCATCGATGTTACCGGGTTTGAGGAACGGGATACGAAAAGACCCTATACACGGTCAAAACTCGGACTTGGAGGAGCACTTGCACGAACCATGGTAAACCTTGCCGGGGTTCCGAAAGGTACCGTTCTGTATGATCCCTTCTGTGGAACCGGCATCATTCTGCAGGAAGCACTCCTCTCCGGTCTTTTACCTCTCGGGTCAGATATTGACGAGAGCTGTGTTACGGGTGCGAGAAACAACCTTGCATGGATCGCAAAAAAAGAAAACCGAAACCGGTTTGATATACAAAAAGTATTTTCTCTTGATGTAACCCGGGCGGCAACGCATTTTTCTCCGGGCAGTATTCCGGCGATCGTGACCGAACCGTATCTCGGACCTGCACTTACCCGTTATCCTGAACCGGGAGAAGCAAAGACTATCCGGGCTGATCTCAACCGGAGATATGACCAGTACCTTGCCGCATTATCACCGGTTCTTGCAGAGGGCGGAAAAATGGTAGTTATCTTTCCTCAAATACGAACACGGGATGGAAACCGGCATTCTCTTGATATCAGGTCCCTGGTATCCAGGAACGGGTTGGCCATATACCATTTGTTTATACATGATCTCAGGATCCCCTGCTGTTTTATTCACGCTCCCAAGGGTCAGCGGGTAGAACGGGTAATCACCGTCCTTACCAAGGCATGATACTGATCTGAAATCATCAGGAAGAGCAGGAAAAGGGAGGATATTGCTACAACCCTTCCCTTTTCCCAATCACTATTTCATCGACGCGTTATGATCGTATCCGGTTACCATCCAAACGAGCTTACTAAAACCCCGCTATTATCATACAGCATCACCGTATCTCCCCGGTTACCGAGGACGGGAGTACCCAGATTCCAGTACCGGTCTGTCAGGGTGTCAGTTCCTGAACCGATAAAGAGTGTTACCCGTCCGTGCCCGGGAATAATTCCATCAGAGAACGAATACCTAATACCACCTGACTCCTGCACACACCAGCCTTTGATCTCAACAGGGGTTTCACCCGCGTTTGCAATACATATCCTCTCACCATTCAGGTTTGTCTCATCGTCACCTGCAGCATCATAGATAACATCAAGGATATACACACCTGCAGGCTGCTCTGGCATCTCTTCATCTTTTCGGTACTGCCAGAGACCCACACCTCCTTTTCGCGCTGCATCCTCAAGGGCAAGGTATTCCTGTTTATGGGAGAAGGTCTCGGCCACATACACACGAGCGAGCCCGCGTGATACCAGAAGGGCATTGAAATCTTCGCCTTTGTAAATAACATAGGCAAGCAGACGTCCGTACGGATCGCGGGACGGTGCATCCTTATCAGAGGCGAGAAGGACCGTCTCTTTGGTGAGAGAGTCCCGTGTAAATCGTGCTGCCTCTTCACCCCAGAGAGCAAGATAGGATGTATCGTCTATTGTGCCATATTCAAAAGGATGGTTATTCTCCGGAGTCTTCTCAGGAGTATCGATGCCAAGAAGACGAACCACTTCCTTTGTTTCGTCAGGCATACGTACACGGATGGTGTCACCATCGGTTACCGAGAGTACGGTAACCTGCATTGCCAATCCTGCTTCGCTGTGCGTTTCATCCCTGATAAATGTCGTACACCCGGCAGACAGGATAGTAATGAGAATAAGAGATACGAATAGACAGTGTATCTGCTGCTCCATACCCTAGCTATGGAAGTGCATCTATATAGTACTCTTCAGAGGAGTCAGTTCGATCGCAGGATCAGTAACCAACCGGGTACATCAAATTCCCATATGCATCTTTTTTTTAATTCCGGGAAAAATAGGATGATATCACTCTTTCAATCATGCACAAATAACCAATCCCCGGAAATAACCGGTAGAAAAAGAACGCCTTCTGAAAAATGAGGAATATATCAGGGTTAAACCGGGTTTTCTGCAGCAACTATCGGTTCATCAGTCCCGGTTTCACGGTTCAATGTGATATATACGTCCAGGGACTGTCCTTTGGATGGATAGTACTGGATGGGATCAGTAGCGGTCTGGAACCCGCTCTTCATCACGGTTATGGTGTTGTACGGAGTACCGGTCAGGTAGATCGGAACAGACAATCCTCCGGCAACGGTCTGACCCTTGTAATCGTTGTCAAAGAATACACTGGCGCCATTGATGTTGCAGTGGACGATAAACCAGCCTTCATCCCCGCCGATTGGTCCGGGCTCAGGTGTCGGACAGGGTGATGGCTGGATCGGAACATAAACATTTAAGGTCTCGCCCTTTGCAGGAACACCCGGAAGATCATAGGTAACCTCAGCCATCTGGGAGCAGTCCTCGTATGTTGCCGTATAGGTGGTGTATGGAGTTGCCGTGGTGTATACCGGTGTCGCCAGTTCACCATCGGTAATGGTCCCGACATAGGTCTGGTCAAGAGAGATCTCTACTCCATTCATCGGGCAGTGGAAGACATACCAGCCCATGTCCCCGCCAATCGGCGTACTGGCGTCTCCATCATCATAATGAACCTGGGAGACTACATTGCCATTGATTACCGTCTTTTCATCGTAAACCGTTGTTGCCGAGGAGAATGCAATTCCTACCCCGGTACAACAGAGTAAAACCAGCACGAGATGTATTATCTTCATGATTTGACCTTTCCTAAGGCTATACTGTCCATACCTGAATGATTCATGGAATTTCTGAGTATGCCTGATTTATATTACCAGTCATATCACATAAAATGTTTCGGAACAGGAGAGAAAGATCTCGGATGCAGAAATTACCATTACGGGTTAATTTTTCGTAAATGGAAAAAAGATGCCTATCCCAGCGTATTGTTTTTGCTGGTATCGAAAAGAACTTAATGAATTGGATATACTGTATACAGATGAAACCGTCCCGCTTCCTTGCTGTTCTTAGTATCATTTTAATCTTTTGCCTGTCTGGTTATGCCCTATCTGACGTCCTCTGCGGTGAAGCAACCTGTTCATCTGAAGAGCGTTGCTGCAACGGCGTCTGCTACCATCCGATCCTTGCAAACTGCGTAACCGATATGATAACCGGAAAAGAGGTCATCTGTGACCGTCCGCATACCGCCTGTTGTGATGGTACCTGCTTTAACCCGGTAAATTCCAGATGTGCGATTGATTCCGGAACCAATGCTTCTGTCATCTGTCCATCAGACAAGGATGCTGTCTGTAACGGGACCTGTTACTCTTCGATCTCCCTCTCATGTGTGGAGGATGTGCTCCTTGGTACGTATCAGCTCTGTCACCGCAATGAATTTTGTTATAATGGATCCTGCTATTTAAGTTCCCGCTACCAGTACCTCTATCCTGCTGGTAACGAAACCCCTGTTCTCTGTAAGCGGGGAGAGATTCTCTGTAATGGAGAATGTTTTGATCCCAAATATCACACCTGTTTTTCAGAGACAGGAAGGGAAGATGTGATCTGCAAGAAAGGGGATCTGCTCTGTGGCACGACCTGCTACAATCCCTCTCTCTATCGCTGTGTAAAGGACAAAGCAACCAAAGAACCGGCTATCTGTAAATTAAACCAGGAGAGTTGTGAAGGCGTCTGCTACCATCCGGCTTTTTATGACTGTTCCTGCAATACCGGTGGTTCGGCCTGCGAACTGGTACGGCGGAATACGTAAGTTGTCTGATGAATCGATTATCGATTCCATCAAAATCCATCTCTTTTTAATGGAAGCAACGATGGGGCAGTATCGTTCCTGTTTTCTATGGAAAAGGAGAGAACAGAAATTCTGATTGATAAAATGGATGAATACTAATACTGCAGGTAATTCCCGGATTCGGGATTCGGTTACCGGCATGTAGCAGGGCTGTAGCATACAGGAATTTATATTCACGAAAGGGTATTACGGTAAAGGAATTATGGTGCATCTACGAATCCTTCTTCTCATGCTGACAGCCCTCTTTATCATCATTTCCCCTGCTCTGGCATCAGATACCCATCCCTTCCCGGGCAATACACCCTACGCTCATAATATGTTCCAGGATCTTCCATTCGGATCCTTTCTGGCTGAATTTTTGGGACCGGTTCCACACTATTCCATGGATTTCTCGTATGGAAACGAAACGGTCTTTGATATGGTGGAACAGTCCCTGTATGCAATGATTACTGCACTGGCAGGAGGAGAGACTGAGGATTTTTTTGATATTCCTCTGGTAAAAGAGACACTTATCTTCTCAAATACCAGTATCGATGACGTCCTCATCTCCCCTGACGATGTAACCAAACCGATGCCGGCGCTCTCTGCATACCAGAAGTTTAGAGAACAATCGTAATCAGGTAGTGAAAATGAGAAAAGAAAACAAAGAGATTATAACCCGGTCTTTTTAAAGAGAATCTCTGCTGTAGTTTTCGCTGATGCAAGGTCCGTATCCTGCTTTATGGTGTTGGTATCGAGGGGCGGTTTCTTTGTCACGAAATAATCAATCCCATCAGTAGTAATAATAATCGTCCCATCATGCATGGTCTGGTATATCTCCCTGACGCCGGCCTCGTTGAGTACACGTAAGGTAGCAAGATGCGGATGGTTATCAGGATTTCTGATACCAGCCATGATAATGGCAACATCAGGTTTTATCTCTTCTAACAGTTCCTCACTGGTCCCGGCTTCATCGCCATGATCAGCAACAGTCATCACCGTTACCTTCTTTCTGAAAAAATCTGATACCTTCTTCTCTGCAGCTTTATCTGCTCCGCCGGTTACAAGAAAGGTAGTATTTCCATGAGTAAAGGTGAGTATTAAGGAATCATGACCCGACTCCCCTGATAACAGAACCGGTGAAAGAACAGATATCGGGAGATCAGCGGTAAAGGGAATGGTAGAGCCGCCAGATACAGATTTATATGGAATTCCTTTATCCGTGACAGAATCCATGATCCCGGAGTGCAGACCTCCTGCATCATCAGACCCGTTGTCATAATAGGTCCCGACTGGAAATGAAGAGATGACAGATGCCATTCCCCCGATATTATCTGGATCAGGATGGGTTGCTATGATCGCATCCAATGCATCTATTCCCACATCCCGGAGATATGAGACAAGAGCATCAGCAGAACCGGCCGGGCCGGCGTCTATAAGCATGGCGGCATCATCCTGTGTCAGTAAGATCGCATCACCCTCACCAACATCGATAAAATGAACTGCAGGATCCCCGGTAACAGCCGCATAACACGGGAGTGCTGCGCCAGAAAGCGAGAGGCAGAACAGGAGGAATAGTTTCAGCAGGATTAATTTCATAGTAAAGAGATGACTCTTCTGAGGAAATAGGAGTATCGGAACACCAGTGAGACTGCTTCTGATTCAGATGAAACAGATCAGAAGACGAAATAAATCTGGTTT
The DNA here is from genome assembly GCA_016926505.1 of Methanospirillaceae archaeon. GTDB lineage: Archaea > Halobacteriota > Methanomicrobia > Methanomicrobiales > Methanospirillaceae > JAFGOM01. Next base: position 40,215 of record JAFGOM010000076.1, on the reverse strand, counting down.
GATTCCAAATCCATTCATTCCTTTCCGAATTTTTAATCCATGAATTTTTTTTACCATTCAAAAAGAAGGAAGGTCAGAAGATGAGAACATCAAAGGTATCCTTCCTTATTGCATCCCAAACAATTTCAGGAGTAATATGATATTTCTCAAAATCAGAGATCCGAAAAGTTCCATCCGGATCAACCCGGGTCTTCATCTCAACAGTATGTTCATTTCCTTCTTCGTCTGTCACAACAATCGTGAGATATACATCTTTACTATTCTCTGGATAAAAGGGAACATATCCCCCATTATGTGGCTTCTGAATCGAACCTGCAATAAATGAACCACCCGGAGGCTTATACAGTAAGAATGATATCTTTACGGCAATGAGATTATCTTTCTCTTCCTCCTTTTTTTCCGGGATCTCCTTATTAAGACTATCCTTTTGATCCTCTTTCGGTACATCTACGCTCCTGAAGGAAACTGAGGTCTCATCACTTCCAGATCTGAATCCGTCTTTCTCAACCTCTACCCTGATATTCACCCGGTTTCTGATATCAGGTGGCCATACTCCTGTTATTAACCCGGTTCCGGAAGAATCTGTGGTAAACGTTACTGCTGGAACCGGAGTGGTCTCACCTGATGAGAAGACAATAAGTCCTTCTGCCTGATTTACAGGGTTTTTATCAGTATCTGCAACCCTGATGGTAAGAGAATATGGCTCACCTGCCTGATATTCGGGTGAATCAGGAATGATTTGTGGCTCCAGACTTGAGAATTGATCTGGAGTGGTAACCGGAATATCATATTGACCTTCCGGAGCTTTTAGTATGCCAATACATCGCTTTAGATACTGGGCAGGATCTTCATACGTATAGGAGAATCCCTCAGACTCGACCTCCCGGGAATAATGAACTTCAACCGTGTGGTTACCTGTAATATACGCGATATTGCATGCTCTGGGTGGGCCTCCTTCATAGGGATCATACACATCCTGGTAATAACCGATATCCCCGATATCCAGATGCTCTTTCTTACTATATGACTCACAAGCGGTTGATTCTTCAATCTCCTGCCTCATTCCAGTGATTTTGCCGGATTTATCATCCGGATCAAAGGAGAAGATCTTTATCCGGAAAAAAATTCTCGCCTCCTCTCGTGGAGTCTTACTCTCCCCCGCAATAACCGGATTCCAACTGCGGGACTGGTAATAGGAATAGGCATAATCAAGATACTGAGGATACAAATCATCATAGACCTGCTCAAACGGATATGGTTCGAATAGTGAAGCAATTTCACTTTGAGAAGGAAGGAGATCCTCCTTGACAATCGCCTGCCCGCCCGGTATCAGACCGGTACAAAGAAGAATGATACAGATTACTGAAGTAGAATTCATATGATATCTCTCAATGTAGCCTAATACTCCTGTGTAATGATAAAAGTTCTCTTCCAAAAAATTACATCAGGGCTGCTTTATCCATTCATCTTCAGACAAATCTATCTGTGAAGACATGGATTCCGAATGAAAATCAAGCAGTGATACAGAGAGGATTTTAACCTTCAAAACGCAGGAAAGTTGTTATTACTATTACGATACTGTACTATTACATCACATAGAAAAAACCCATTATCAGGAGATACAAACCAGGATATAGTATTCACTTACATACCCGAACCCGTATATCCTGACTTTTTTAGGTATCGGTTAAACGATAATAAGTGTCAGAACAGAGATAATAAGCGCCGAGGGGGAGATTTGAACTCCCGAGGTGCACAGCACCAGTGGCTTTCGAGGCCACCGCCCTGCCGGACTAGACTACCTCGGCACATGCCATAAGAAAAGAGTTCGCTAGTAGTAATGGTTTTTTTGAGGTAAGAGTCTTACCGGTATTTCATTAAACGCAGATTTTACCTGCCGTAATTGAATGAAAAATACAGAAATATCCATCCGGGTTCGTATTAACCCTTTTTTTTCGGGGGTTAATTTTTCCTCAGACGGGTTTTAAGGATATTTCATGACGGTTTCGCAACGAATTCAGGATATCTCTCTGATTGAGAGAGAAACCGCTTAAAAAGGGAGTAATCAGAGTCCAGGTGCAGGTGAACGGTGGGAACTCTGACTTACCATCATGTCATCGACACGGATAAGCATATGGACCGCTTCCTCAGAACTGATGATTGCCTGACGCTTGATACGGAGAGGTTCAACAACACCGGCCTTAACCATGTCAGTAACGGTTCCGGTGAACACGTTCAGCCCGGCATTACTCTTCCCTTCTGCATGTGCCTGTTTCATCGACACAAGGATATCGACCGGGTTAAGTCCTGAATTCTCAGCTAAGGTCAGGGGGATCGAGGCAAAAGACTCTGCATAGGCCTCAATAGCCATCTGCTCTCTTCCACCGATACTGATGGCATAATCCCGGAGCCTGATGAGAAGTTCGGTCTCGGGAGCTCCGCCACCGGCTATAATCTTTCCATCTTCCATGGCATCCATCACGACACGGGTGGCATCAATAACAGCCCGCTCAAGTTCATCAACGAGGTACACTGACGAACCCCGGATCGAGATAGTGACAGTTTTTGGATTGCTGCACCCGGAAAGGACTACCTGGTCTGCATCGTCATCCTCTTCGACGAGTTCGGCAGTTCCAAGCATCTCTTTTGTCAGGTCATCTGCCTTGTTCACTATCGTTGCACTCAGAGCACGGGCTGCAAATTTCATGTCCTTCTCAGGGACATCCTCAACGGCAAGCACCCCTCCTTTTGCAAGGAAATACTGCACGGCATCGGCGATCCCTTTCTGACAGAGCAGGACATTCGCGCCTGATGCAAGAACCGCATCAGCAAATTTTTTGAGCGAATTTCTCTCCTGTTCTGAAAACGCAGATACCTGCTCGATTGTTGAGATTTTTATCTTGGATTTTACTTCGGTCTTTTTAATCTCAAGTGGTGAGGCAACAAGAGCAACTTTTGCATTCTTAATCTTCTTTGGCATCTCACTGTTAACGCGGTTCTTGTCAATGATAACCCCACGAATCAGTTTAATATCATCCATGGAAGCCCCGGTCTGTTTCTTTATCTGGACATCATCCTCATTAACCGAAATCTTACCATCATGTGAGGCTACCGTCATTACGGCATCGACTGCGATCTCTTTAACCTTGTCTTTTATCGACTCTATCGATTTACCGGTCATTGCAGTGTCTGCAATCTTGAGCAGTGTCTTTTTATCATCTGCTTTTACCGGAATCGCCATTTTATCGACGATCTCAAGTGCCTTGTTCATACCAAGAGTAAATCCACGGGTAATGACAGACGGGTGGATCTTCTTATTCAGCATCAGTTCTGCCTGTTCCATCATGGCACCGACAAGGATGACTGCGGTGGTTGTCCCATCTCCAACCTCTTCATCCTGGGTCCGCGAGACCTCAATGACCATCCGTGCACCCGGATGCTGCACCGCAATCTCATCAAGGATGGTAATACCATCATTGGTAACAACAACATCTCCACTGTTGTTCACAAGCATCTTGTCCATACCCCGGGGGCCAAGCGTTGACCGTACTGCTTCAGCAATAGCCTTGGCAGCGTTGATATTGGAGCGCTGGGCTTCATAGCCCTGCGTTCGGTCTACGTTCTCCCGAATAATGATTACTGGTTGTTGACCTAGCATATTCTATCCTCTGATTCATTAATTTGTGATTTGAACTTCTATATATACTTTCTGAAAAAGATGAGATTATGGGAGAGAAAACGGCTAATCAATACGTGATATAGTATAGAGACTATAGACAGGGACTCCGTCTATCTCATGAATACTCTGTTTATCAAAGAGTACACAACACGCAACCGGCGTTGCTCCATGCCTCTTTATGTATGCTACCACTTCCCGGAGGGTATTTCCTGAAGTGATAACATCATCGATAACAAGACACCGGTTTCCACCGGCTACCATAGAGAAATTCCCGCTCATCGAACCAAGCGGGTTATCACTCATGCTGTGTTTTGCAGGGTGATAAATAGCAAGCCTGATCTCTTCCCTGACCGCAATCATCGTTGCCAGTGGAACGCCTGATATCGCAATACCGATTACTGTATCAATACCACTCTCTGCTTCCTGACTTGTTCTGCAAAAAGAGGCATACAGGGTTTGCAGCATATGGGCACTGTAATTGAGAAGAACTGCATTACTGCTGACCGGTGTCCAGTCAATGCAGACATCTTTTGGGATGATACTCCCTGGTTTTCGGGTCAGAAGCCAGGTTATGGTCTCCATGGAGAGTGAGAGCTCGTCAGCTATCTGACCCTGACTATGCCCTTCGGAACGAAGATGCTGCGCTTTTTGTATCAGATCATCAAGCGATGACATACCCATAGGTAGGTTCCTTCCTACTTAACCCTTCTCCGCAGGCATGCAGAGCCACAGACAGGACAGTCATCTCCTACAATACCCGTCGCTCCGCATCCGGTACACACATATTCCCATCTTCTCTCTTTTGCCTGGCGCTGCATGATGGGAAGGACAGACAATCCGAGATGATGGGCCACGTTCTGAAGGGCAAAATCATCAGAAACAACAGTACCGGATAAATCGGTGGCACACGCAAGCAGGCTTTTATCTGCCGGGGAGAGAACTTTCCGGTCTCCTGATTCCCGTGCTGCCTGCTTCACCTTCTCATAACCGGCAGGGGAGGGAGTATAAACCGAGAGACCTCCTGCCAGCAGGGTTTCCAACCGTGCCCGGCCACGGAGATCCCGTAATTCACTGCAGATCTCAGGAGTTGTGTAGAGGATTCCGGAAAGGGGAAGGGAGTATAAAAAGAATGAGGTATCGAGCACATAGATTGTGGATGAGTTCATCTGATACATACTCTCGTCGTGCAGATCTGATCTGCTCATGAGCAGTTACCGAGCGCTTTTAAGACAGCAGGAGCCACCGATATCCTGCTGCAGCCCCGTTCGATGGTATCAGTACAGACAACATCACAGAATCCCGCTGCTTTTAAGTGAGTATAAGCCCCGGTGGTAAAGACGCCATGAACACAGATGGTATACAGCCGGGATGCTCCCTGTTCATACAGCAGGGCTGCTGCAGTTGCCTGGGTTCCACCGGTCGAGATGATATCATCGACGATGATTACATCCCTGCCGGCAACGGGTATGGATTTCGGTTCAATACTCACCTCAGTACCTGAAAACCGGGTTTTCTGTAAGTAATCGGATTCATAACCACAGTATTGTGCAACCGATTCTGCAAAAGACGCTGCTCCCCTGTCAGGTGAGAGTATCAGGGGATTTTTGACAGGCATGGTAGAGATATACCTGCTTATCTCCCCGGTTACTTTGATATCGTTTGCAACAATCCCGAAATACGAGAGTATTGATTCCTCATGGATGCAGATGGTAAACACCCGCGAAACACCTGCCCCGAGTGCCCGGGCAATCGCACGGGCAGATAAGGGTTCACCTGCATGAAACTGCTTATCCTGACGTGCATACCCCATGTATGGGAGAAGAAGGGTAATATCCCCGGCTTCTGCACATGCATCGATGAGCAGAAGAAGTTCTATCAGATCATCGCTTGAAAAAAGACTCCCTACCAGAAGAACCGGTCCCCGTACCTCTCCGGTTCGCAGATACACCTCACCATCAGGAAACCGTGAATAGGTAACATCAATAAGAGGAAATCCCCCTGCATGTGCTATCTCTCCTGCAAGTACCTGGGAACTCTGTGTGCTCAGTATATTCATGCCTGACAAATCCGTAATAGCTGAAAGTACTTAAAGGCGTGTATGAAATGTATATCCACTTACTCACGGGTAGAGGGTAAAATCATAATGGTACAGTCTGATTCTGATGAAATAACTACAAATAACGACAATATGGATGAAAAAGCAGATAAAATAACTCAAACAGAGGAAAAAGAACAGAGAGACACTTTCCCGGACGATAATCCAATGAAAAAACCAACCAACCCTGATGAATTATCGGATGAAGCAGGAAATTTGGCAGACACGGTTTTGGAACCGGAAACAGCTGAAGAGGAGGAGATTCCGGAGGGAACCTCAAAATCCATTATCGTGCCGGAACGCCTGATTGATCAGGTCATCGGCCAGGAACATGCAGTGGAGGTGATCCGGAAAGCCGCAATCCAGCGCCGTCATGTTATGATGATTGGAACACCGGGAACCGGTAAATCCATGCTTGCCAAGGCGATGGCAGAACTCCTTCCAAAGGAAGAGTTACAGGACATTTTAGTTTACCCGAACAGCGAGGATCAGAACGAACCCATCATCCGGACGGTTAAAGCAGGGAGGGGGAAGGAGATCGTGGCTGCTCACAAAGCGGAAGCCAGGAAAAAGACCCAGTTTAGAAGCACGCTTATCATGATCCTCATCATTGGGATCATCGGATATGCCTTTATCACGTACCAGTGGCTCATGGGTATCATCGCAGCTGCCTTTATCTTCATGGCTCTTCGGTATGCAACCCCGAAGGAGGAGGCGATGATCCCAAAGCTCCTCCTCTCAAACGACAAAAAGACAACTGCGCCTTTCGTGGACGGGACCGGATCCCATGCAGGGGCGCTTCTTGGAGACGTCAGGCACGATCCTTTCCAGAGCGGAGGACTTGAGACCCCGGCCCATGACCGGGTTGAGGCGGGTGCTATCCACCGGGCGCACAAGGGCGTTCTCTTTATCGATGAGATAAACACGTTAGGCCTCCCATCCCAGCAGAGCCTTCTTACTGCACTCCAGGAAGGAGAGTTTGCCATTACCGGTCAGAGTGAACGTTCAAGCGGAGCAATGGTCAGGACAGAACCGGTTCCCTGCCGGTTTGTCATGGTTGCGGCTGGAAATGTCGATGCAGTTGAAGGGATGCACCCGGCACTCCGATCCCGTATCCGGGGAAACGGGTACGAAGTATACATGGAAGACACCATGCTGGACACGCAGGAGAACCGGGAACGGTTTATCAGGTTCGTTGCCCAGGAAGTAACAAACGACGGGATGATTCCCCATTTTGATGCCGATGCCATAGAGGAACTCTTAACAGAGGCACGACGGCGGGCGAACCGGAAAGGACATATCACGCTTCGGTTACGCGACATGGGTGGCCTTATCCGGGTTGCAGGGGATCTGGCACGGGAAGAGAACGTTCCCTTTACCACGAGAGAACATGTAATAAGGGCAAAAAATACCGCACGCTCCATTGAAGACCAGATATCTGACCAGTACATTCACAGAACCCGTGAATATGACCTGGCTGTCGTGAAGGGATCCCAGATCGGAAGGGTCAACGGCCTTGCAGTGATGGGAAGTGATGCCGGATCGGTCCTTCCTATCATGGCAACGATTACTCCCACCCAGGGAAAAGGCGGTGGTGAGATCATCGCAACCGGACTTCTTCAGGAGATCGCGCAGGAATCGATCCAGAATGTCGGGGCAATCCTGAAGAAATTCACCGGGAAAGACATAAAAGACATCGACATCCATATCCAGTTCATCGGTACCTACCAGGGAGTCGAAGGGGACTCGGCATCGATCACTGTCGCAACTGCTGCAATCAGTGCACTCGAACAGATACCGGTGAGACAGGATATCGCAATGACCGGGTCACTTTCCGTGAGGGGAGATGTCCTCCCGATTGGTGGAGTGACGTACAAGATAGAGGCAGCAGCTAAAGCAGGGATCAAAACGGTAATCATCCCCCAGTCCAACCTCGGCGATGTGTTGCTGGAAGAGAAATACAAGGATATGGTTCAGATAATTCCGGTCTCTTCCATCGATGAGGTACTCGAGATCGCCCTGGAACCAGATAACCGCGACACATTTGTATCGAGAATAAAGACCATTGCCATAAATGCGAGTAACCGGGTGATTCCATCGGGGGACCTTGAGATACCACGGACGGTTGCGTAAATGAGCCTGCCGTACCGGTACTACGATGTCAGGAGAGTTACCGGAGAAGTCACCCAGATTGATATTGATAACGGAGTTATCGAGGCTGCCGGAACCTCTTTTACTGACCTTGCACTCATCCGTGTCCTCGGACCGGTGGGATGGGGAGTTCTCTCGGTAAACGGGGATCGTATCCCCGGCGATACCCTCCCATTATCTCTGCTAAAGGAAGCCCTTTTAGCTGCAAAGATTACTAACGGTGCAATATCGATAATCGAAGGCAAATGCCGGGTCCTTTCCGTTCCAAAACCAAAAGAAGATCCGAGAGATACCGATCTCGGTGAGAAGACAGAGATTCTTCTTGAGATGGAACGACATGCAAAACTGCCTGATATTGTCAATACAAGGGTTAATTATGTTGAACGGACAGGTACCGTCACGTTCTTTAACAGTTCGGATAATCGGTTCACCTATGACATCTGCCGGTGTGGGTTTGGCATTTTGGCTGTTGCGAGCAGGAATGGCGTTACCCAGATCGGGTACGAACGCCGTCATACCATTGATGGTCTCAATATCAGGCACCAGCAGGATCTGGCCCTTCAGGCCGGGACCATCGCCCGGGATCTTTTAGAGGCACAGCCGGCGAAAGGAGGAATTGCACATGCGGTGCTTGACCCCGAACTGGCAGGGGTATTTGCACACGAAGCAGTCGGTCATGCTGCCGAGGGGGATCTTGTGCAGGAAGGAAGTTCAGTTTTTGCAGGCAGGATCGGTGAAAGAGTCGGGTCTCCGGTGATCTCTATCACCGACGACCCGACCCTGCATAATTTTGGATTCTGTCCTGTCGATGACGAGGGCAGAGAGACCAAAAGAACCGGAATTATCAGATCCGGGGTCTTATCTGCATACCTGCATTCGATGGAGAGCATGGCAGCGCTGGGAGAGGATACCGGGATTTTAGGGCATGCACGCGGAATGGCAGGAGAGGTTCCTATCGTCAGGATGAGTAACACGTTTATCGAGAATGGAGACGCTGATTATGATGAGATAATACGTGAGTGCAGGAATGGAATCCTTCTGAAAGGTTCCCGGGGAGGACAGGTGGATCCCGGACGGGGAGTATTTCAGTTCAATGCCGAGTACGGATACCTGATACAAGACGGGGAATGTACAACCATGGTCAGAGATGTCTCGCTTTCAGGAGATATTCTTGGAACGCTTCATCAGGTTATGCTCTGTGGAAATGATCAGAAGCTGCATGCCGGGTTCTGCGGAAAGAATGGCCAGACTGCAGCAGTTTCAGACGGAGCACCCCACATTCTCTTAAAAGATGCAGTTATCGGAGGGAGCAGTCTTGATTGAGGATCTCTTTGCCGAGGCAGCAGGGAAGGCTGACGAGGTTGAGGTTTGTATCGGAGAGGGACAGGAAATCCGTGCAGATATGAGAAGGGGTGAGATTACTATCGGTTCAGCCTCACGATTTTCCGGTATCATGATACGGACGGTGAATGATGGCAGGATAGGAATCTCATCTTCAGATTCACCGAAACGGTGGAAGGAGTGCCTGTATGCAGCAATCGCAGGCGGGAACCTCGCAGATAAACAGAACTGGGAGGGACTGCCCAAGGATGCAGGCACATTAAGAAGCAACACGCGCCTTGCCTTTGATCCGGACCTCAACGTCAGTTCTGACTGCTTAAAAAATCTGATCTCCGGGATGATAACCGGATCAAAGGAGCATGATGCTGCCATCACATCGGCCCATGCCTCGCTCTCAAGCGGCACCGTGACTCTAGCAAACTCGGGCGGGCTCTTCCTTACTGAACCAACCACCCACGTATCGACCTCTATTGAGATGATACAGGGGCAGTCTACCGGGTATGAACATGATGCATCATGGGAATTACGACGTATCGATCCGATAGCCGTGGGAAAGACTGCATCCTGGTATGCCTCTGCCGGTGAGCGGGGTGTAGAACTCGACACCGGAACCTATGATATCGTCCTCTCTCCCGATGCCCTCTCCCAGCTCCTTGATGCGGTACTTGTACCGGCACTATCCGGGCGTAATGTTCATGCAGGCCGCTCTGCTCTTGCTGACCGGATCGGAGACCAGATCTGTGGAGAAAAGATCCAGCTCTATGATGATCCACTTGATCCACGGGGGAGCGCAAACGGTTACTGGGATGGCGAAGGTGTTCCGGTACGAAGGATTGATCTCATCAGAGACGGGATCCTGCAGCAGTTTGCCTATGACCTGCGCACCGCGTACCGGTACGGCAAAGAGACAACAGCAAGTGCAGTCAGGACGGGAATGGCCGGGTCTCCCGGTATCGGATTTCATAACCTCATCCTGAACGGACCGGCCGGTTCGGTATATAAAGAAGATGCAGTCTTTATCAGGGATGTTGTCGGGGCCCACACCGCAAATCCGATGAGTGGTGACTTCTCGGTTGAACTCTCTTCTCCGTTCTTTATCAGGGATGGAGAACTCTCGCAACCGATCAGGTCAGCAATGCTCTCAGGTAACGTGTTTTCTCTCTTAAACCAGGTATTATGTGTCTCTAAAGAGACCAGAACACGAGGGAACATGATACTGCCGACGGTACTGATCGCTGATCAGACATTAATCGGAAAGGCATAACAGGCGGCATCCGGTTTGGAAACAGAAATCCTGAATTGTATCCTTTTTTTAACCGATCTGCAACCAGTCAAAGATCAATATCAGGGTACTCAATTCAAAAGTACTCAATACAAAAGTGCTCAATACAAAAGTGCTCAATACAAAAGTGCTCAATACAAAAATCATTGCACAAATAGAAACTGTTATCCCGGGAAACAAAGAACTGAGACCTGACCATTCCATAAAAATACTCATATAACGGAGTAGATAAACACTATACCGGAATTATCATGATTGAAACGGTTTTTCTCCTGATTGTCGGACTCCTGATCCTGATCATGCTGTACTTTGCACTGCATAGCATCACGAAAATTATTATCAACTCAATTCTGGGTCTTCTTCTGCTTTTTATTGTGAATTATACCCACCTGCTCGGGTATTTCGGGTTCCAAAATATCACCATAACCTGGCTGACCGTACTAATCTGTGCACTTGGTGGAATTCCCGGAGCAATCCTCATTATCATACTCCATCTGCTTGGGGCAATATAGTCTTGTAACCAACATGAGCAGACCGATCAGAACGGTACGATAAAAAGAGAGAAAACCCCGGGTATCAGAAACAATTTACCAGTCCCTTTTTTTACCGGGAGATGCAACCGGATATCATCAGGCTGCAAACCAAAAAAAATGAGGAACAATCAATTTTACCGGATCGGATGTATCAGAATGGGTGCCCGGCATAGCCTTTCGGATACACTGATTCAGAATACATTTGCTTCGGTGTACACGATTATTGAGTCATGACGCATCTCAAACGGTTTCACCTCGCGGGAATGGGATGACATTCTCATCTTGACAATCTCCACTGCGAGATGAACATCAGAGTTCACATCTCCCCGTGCATACCGAAGCAGTATCACCGTGTCACTTAAGTACTCAACCAGGTTGTGACGACTTGAGAAAGGGTTGTTCCGGTCAGATTCTGTTGTGATAACAACCGTACAGTCAAGGGCCCGTAATCCCTCCATGATCCGCATCATCTCACGGCGCCGCTCGACATCCTCGTCAAAGAGATCCTCAAAGAGCGAGATGGGATCTATCACGACACGGGTGGCACCAAGTGATCGGATGAGTTCAGGCAACTCATTTTTCACACTGTTTACCGCGAGATGGAAATTGGATGGATCAAGGTTCACAAGCGTCAGGCGGGTTCCGAGGTAGGGGCTGAGATCCCACCCCCTCAGTTCCATGTACGTCCGTATACGGTCAGAACTCTCCTCAAGACTGATATAGATGACATTCTCATCATTACGCAGTCCGGTCCAGATATAGCACAGGGCAAAGGAGGTCTTGCCGGTACCGTACATCCCGTTAATGGTTGCAACAGTCCGCCGAATCAGTCCTCCGGAGAGCATCTCGTCAAGCCCGGGTATACCAAAAGCAACCCGATCAGAACTCATACGATCACCCTGATGTTGCTGACCTCAAATCCCCTGCCCGGGGTGACACGGACTGAGAACTTCACGAGATCCTTCTCCTCGAGATGAATCATCACACCCCGGAACTTCTCAAAGAACATGATCCGCTGTCGACGTGCCGCAGCAGAGTCCTCCCATTTAAAGTGCAGCACCGCATCAACGGCATCGGCAATCTCAAGTTCCTGCCACTGGTTAAAAACGCCCTTTGTGAGGATAAGATAGATCGTTGTTCCCCATGATTTACTGATCCGCTGCAAACCACGCAGGTATGCCGTCAGATTTCCCCAGTGACCGGAAGCAAGACTCTGGGATGCCATCTCGGTAAGCGAGTCAAGAATAACAAGACTGTCATGCGGGATCGCTGAAAGGGTATCTGACAGACTTGCAAAAACGTTCTCTCGAACCTTTCGCTGTTCCATGCGATCAAGGACATTTTCAACATTGCTGTACCAGGAGAACGGAACAACACTTGAGTCAAAGTAGATATTTGAGAGATCATCAAAGATAATTCTGTCAAACTGTTCCAGCAGGTCCGGGTTAAAGGAGAGGGAGATCTCACGCATGATATCATCCCTGACCTTTGAGACCGTAACATAGTGTATCTCTTTTGGATAGATATAGTCTGAGTCAGAAGAAAGCGGTGATCTGAGCGAGAGGTTAATGATGGAAGTATATACAAAATCCCTGTTCCCTGCACCAATTTCGCCTAAAAGAAGAATGAGCGAGCCAATTGGAACACCACCATCAAAAACCGGATCAAGACTGGTAAGCCCTGTCGGCATCCGTTTTAAAAAATCCTTCTCCATTGGACTCACTGGAACTTATGCGTGATAATAAATCATATCCCCGCTATGATATATGTTTATCTTACTGATACCCGATGTCGCCATCAAAAAGACCAGGATGAGGCATTGGAACGGTTGGTTTTTATTTCCCTTAAGAAAAACGACAGGGGTATGGAAAACATCAGAATCGGGATCATCATATATAACAACAATCTAATAGCAGGTATCACATAAAAACTATCATCACAGGTTTATCATGCAATCCTCTAAACCCCCTCAGAAAAAAAAGACACGGATTAAGATCACCTGGGGTTCTTCCTCATCAAAAAACCAGAAAAAAACAACAGAAACAGGCGGTTCTGACAATAAATCACCCAAAAAACAGGATACAAAAAAGACCGGTGTACCTGCAATAAAACCGGTATCATCTACCCACTCTCTCTCTGAGTCTGACATTTCCCTTCCTGATGATCCGGTGCTTCCTCCACCTCCAAAGGATTTCGGAACCAATATCTCATCTGACTGGTCAGAAATAATCCAGGATGATGTCATCGAACCCGATGATGAACCGGTCACCATAAAGGTACCGGAGTCTGACGGATTTCATATCACTCTCCCGGGGGTTGCAGCACGACAGGAAAAAAAGAGAGAAGTTCCTGTCTCCCGCTCTGATTCAGACCTGAAAAAAGCACTTTCCCACGAGATTGAGAGTACCGAGAAGGGTATCGGCAAGAAGATAATTCAGACCCTCTCCCGGAAGAAACCTGAACTCTTTTTAGATTACGACCTTGATACCCATGGAACACTCCTTGAGACATCGATCGATACCTCTACCTATACCACTATCGAGGAGTACTGGATCGAACCGGGCAAGTCAAAGGTTTTTATTGTATATAATAAAAAAACAGGTCAGAATGAGTACCTCTTATACGAACCCGCACTTACAGAGTTTGAGTACGAACTCCTCGAGCGGCTTTTTGAGGATCTGCGGATGGTCCTCATTCTTACCGATGATGAACTTTCCATTGACAGGAGACGGATTTTAGACCAGAAAGTATATGAATTGCTCTCTGAGTACGGTGTTGAGGTACCAAAAAGATCCATCTTTAAGATTGAGTATTACCTGATCCGCAACTACCTTGGATGGGGTCGTATCGATCCCCTCATCAAGGATCCGGGTATTGAGGATATCTCCTGTGACGGAGACAATATCCCCCTTTTCCTGTATCACCGCACCTACTTAAATATCATCACCAATATCACCTTTGAATCAGAGGCGCTCACGAACCTTGCCATATCTCTCGCCCAGCGGTCCGGAAAACATGTCTCGATTGGAAATCCGCTCATCGATGCAACCCTGCCTGAGGGTTCACGACTGCAACTGAGCTTTGGCAAAGAGGTCACGAGCAGGGGGACCTCGTTTACCATCAGGAAGTTTCGGGAATCACCGTTTACCCCGATCGACCTCATTAATACCCAAACATTTAATCCGCACATGCTTGTGTACTTCTGGATAGCCATCGAGAACAACAAGAGCATCATCTTTATCGGCGGTACCGCATCGGGAAAGACAACTTCATTAAATGCGGTATCTCTCTTTATTCCTCCGGTTACCAAGGTCATATCCATCGAGGATACCAGAGAAGTTACCCTGTACCATGATAACTGGATTGCCAGTGTTACCCGTGAGTGGGTTACGGAAGGGAGTCACTCGATCAGTATGTTTGCGCTCTTAAAAGCTGCTCTGCGACAGCGCCCCGAGTATATCCTGGTCGGAGAAGTCAGGGGTGAAGAAGCCCAGACTCTTTTTCAGGCGATGAATACCGGACATACCACCTTCTCAACCATGCATGCAGGCAGTGTTGACGGGGCTATTCACCGGCTTGAGAACCAGCCACTCAATGTCCCGAGAACAATGCTTCAGGCTTTAAACATCATCAGTATCCAGGCACAGGTTTACCGTGGAAAGGAACGGGTCCGTCGCTGCCAGGAGATAGTCGAGATTGCCGGTATTGATCCGGCAACCGGTAATATCATGGTAAACACGGTCTATGAGTACGATCCCATTCAGGACGTTTTTAATTTTACCGGCAGGTCTCAGGTCCTCGGGAGTATCGCAACCGAACGGGGATGGAGCCAGGAGCAGTTAACCGATGAGTTCAACCAGAGACTCTCTGTCTTAAATGCAATGAATGAACAGAACATCCATGATTATATCAGTGTCTCAAAGATATTCCATACCTTTTACATACGAAGAGAATTTGTTCTTGAGAACCTCGATGATCTCTCTGTCATAACCGCATGAATAATTATCACCTGATTCACCGATGGATCAACCGGGATCCCTACCGGTTTCATTCCTTACGGATGAATTTAATGGCAACACGGATGGGTATCACCCTTGAGAGATATCTTACGATCCTTGTATTTTCATCAGTCGCATTAGGATTTATCTTTGCCATTATCGGGTTTCTCATCGTTGGAATCGGAGTCAGGACCGAGTTTACCATTCAGTCTGATATTGTAAATATCTTTAACCTGAAGGTTCCCGTTTTTGTCTCTGCATTCTTCACAACCTTTCTCTTCCAGCTGATAGTCTCCATCCTTATCTTTCTCTTTGTCACCTACCTTGTCTTCTCACTCGGTAAGATGTACCCGTCACTCGAGAAGAAAAACCGCGAGTTAAAGATCAACATCGGACTTCATAATGCCGTTGCATACATGTATGCCATGAGAAGGGGAGGGGCGGAAATTCTTGTTATATTCCGGTCATTATCCGAGAGTTCGGCCATTTACGGTCAGACTGCCTATGAGTTCCGACAGGTAGTGCGCGATTGTGATATCTTTGGAAAAGATCAGGTTACTGCGATTAAATCCCTGATAGAGACGACTCCGTCGCAAAAATTGCGGGAATTTCTCCAGGACATGATATCCATCGTCGAGAGCGGAGGCATTCTTGCTGATTTTCTTTCAGAACGGGTCAAACTGTACCAGGATGAGGCTAAGTTTGAGCAGAAACAGTTCCTCTCGTTTCTTGCCCTCATTGCCGAGGTCTATGTCACGGTCTTTATCGCAGGTCCGCTTTTTCTCATTGTCATCATGGTGGTTATGGGGATGCTTGGTGCCTCGGCAGTCCTTGAGCTTACGCTTATGGGATATGCCGTCCTTCCTATCGGATCGGTCATCTTTATCATCCTTATTGATACCATATCAATCAAAGACGAAGATATTATCAGGTATACAAAGGCCATATGGCTGCACCAGTTTCCTGATGTACGGATTGTATCCGGCAAAGGAGAAGAGTCGCTCTTTGATGCCCTTCTTAAGTATGATAGGGTCAGGGGGTTGAAGGACTGGTTTCGTCATCCGATGAAAGGGTTTATCGAAAAACCAATCCGGTCAGTCTATATAACCCTCCCGATCGCGATAATCCTGGTAATCTTTATCCTGTACCATGCTCCGTGGGGAGCAGAGACTGAAGATCTCATCAACTCAGTCGATGACTATCTCATGATTGTCCTTCTTGTTGTTATCATTCCCTATGCTGCATTCTTTGAGACCTGGAACCGGCGTATCAGGGGGATGGAACGGATTATCCCTGATTTTCTTGACAGGATGGCCGGAATCAACGAGGTTGGCATCACGGTTGCCCAGTCCATCGGCATCCTCGTCAGTGCCAATCTCGGACTTTTAAGTTACGAGATAAAGCGAATTCACCGGGATCTCTCATGGGGAGCAAACTTTTCCGATGCCCTGATCCGGTTCGAGGAACGGGTCAGAACCGGCCTTATTGCCCGTTCTGTCACCCTTATTACAAAAGCAAGCACGATGAACAGTTCAATCGCTGATGTGCTTCATATCGCTGCAACCGATGCCCGTATCTCTGAGTACTTAAAGCGTGAACGATTCAGTGAGATGTTTATCTACACGGCTATCGTGTATATGTCATTCTTTGTTTTTATCTTCGTGATTGGGATCATATCCACGCAATTTCTCGCTGTCCTCGCAGAAGTATCAACCGAAGGGCTGTCCATGGCAGGACCGCTTGCAAACCTGGGCAACCTCTCACTAAAGACCATAGACAGGATATTGTATCATACCTGCCTTGTTCAGGCAATCTTCTCAGGTCTTATTGCCGGTCTTATGGGGGAATCAGCGGTGAAGGCAGGAATTAAACATGCTGCTATCCTGATAATAATTGCCATGATTGCATTCAACTTTGCATTCTGATTCTTTTTTTAATAACTGCCAAAAAATTGCCACTCACCGTCAGGAATATCAGGTACGAGTGGGATAGATGGTATGACACAAGAGATTGTGGCATGTGATAATTATGAGACGAAACCAAATGATTTACGCCATTGTCTGTGCAATGGCACTCTGTATCTGCATGGTGATCCCGGTCTCTGCAGTCATCCAGGAGATGACCATGCAGGGTGAAATAACCACCATCGATAGTGATAATGAAACATTGTATGCCACCTTTACCACAAGTTACGGCTGTGATTATGGAGACGGGGAAGGAGATCCCGTCTGTGGATTTAGTGACCTGGCCGAACCGATCAGTTCCTCTTCTCTGATCCTTGATTCGTCCATGATCACCACTCTGGCTGCCGGAGACATGATTACGGTTACCACCCTCGGTGGCGGGGACGGCCAGTGGATCACGGTTGCAAAGATGACAGAGGACGAGACCGCAGGTATGGTTGCGACCGATGTCTGGGGGGATATCGGCACCCTCTCTTCCTTTATCAGTCTTTCAGGAGGGTACCAGGTTACCTACAGCACCACTCCGGACTGTGGTAACTGCAGCGGTACCATCTGCACGGCATTATCGGCTGATGTAACCGTGGTAAGCGGTGAGGAGACGACGACAAAGACGCTTGCCCCGGGTGAAGAGACAGTCGCTGGTAATGATGAGTCAGAGATGAAAGTACTCTTTGTAAACGGACAGGCACCTTCGTTTGGTTGCTCAGAGACTGCAGCCATGATGGTTGGTCCCCAGTCTGTCTCCAACTTCGTGGTGACCATTGTTCCTCTAACAGAAGAGGCAGAAGAGACGCTTGCAGAGAATGACAGCAGCGTGGCTGATGAACCGGACGCTACCGTCAGTACTGAAGAATAAAGAGATTTCATTTCTCTCCCCTTTTTTATATCAGAGATCCGGACACCACATATCATACACTGTTCGAGCCCGCTATCCTGCCTGAGAGAGAAAGAAACGTTATCGATCGATATTTTTAGAGGAATGATACGGTGATCGGGTCATCAGAGAGACCGGTTTTCGCAGGAATCAGATCAGTGCAGTAAAAAAAGGAACAGAAAGCGTTATTTCCGCCTCTCCTGCTTCTGCCGGGTAAGGCGTGCCTGCAGACCGTAATAATGTGAGTACCCGACTGAGTGAACCTGATCAATACCAAAGGTATCAAAAGAGACAATCTCATCAGAATAGATGGAATCAGGTGAACTCCTCCCGGTCACATGAACGCCGCCCTTGTACAGCTGAAGATCGACGGTACCGTTCATCTTCTCCTGGGTCTTTTCGATAAATGCAGTCAGTGCGGCAAACAAAGGTTCATAGATGAGACCCATATAGGCGATCTCAGACCACTTGTCATCCACGATCCGCTTGAATGCATACTCTTCGCGGGTAAGGACGAGTCGTTCCAGGTCGGCATGGGAGGCAAGTAAAACCGTTGCTGCAGGATGTTCGTATATCTCGCGTGCCTTAATCCCGAGAACACGGTTCTCAACCATGTCATTCCTGCCGATACCATGAGTACCGGCAATCGTATTCATCGTGCTGATGAGATCAAGGGGTGCATATGCAGTGCCGTTTAA
The DNA here is from genome assembly GCA_016926505.1 of Methanospirillaceae archaeon. Classification (GTDB taxonomy): domain Archaea; phylum Halobacteriota; class Methanomicrobia; order Methanomicrobiales; family Methanospirillaceae; genus JAFGOM01. Next base: position 21,600 of record JAFGOM010000076.1, on the reverse strand, counting down.
GGATACCGGAACTCCCTTTTCAAACCCGATTGAGATATCCTCAGGAGTATCAGGAGCATCTGAGAGAGACCGGGTCCAGGCATAGATCTCCTCAGGGGGATGATAGGCAGGATCCTCTAAAAGCCCGCCCTCGATACTCCGGCTCCACATGTTCTCATCCACACTCCATGGCTTATCCTTCGCTACCGGAACCGGAATGCCATGCTCCTTTGCATACTTGATCTCCCACTCCCGGGTCATGTTCCGCTCCCGCATCGGTGCGATAACCTCGAGATCTGCAGTCCGGAAAACGGCATCAAACCTGAGCTGATCATTTCCCTTTCCGGTACATCCATGGGCAACGGCAGTTGCACCTTCTTTTTTTGCAACTGCCACAACCTCCTCGGCTATTAATGGACGTGCAAGGGCTGTTCCCATAGGATAACCCTCGTAAAGACCGTTTGCCTGAATCGAAGGGAATATACAACGTTTTATAAATGCATCCCTGAGATCAGCGGTATAATGGCGGTCGGCAAATTTCTTTCCTTTTTCCTCCGCAACTGCCAGTTCTTCCCTTCTCTGCCCGACATCTCCCGCAACGGTAATTACCTTCTCAAATCCGTACTCTTCCTTTAAGAGCGGGATACATATGGATGTATCAAGACCGCCTGAATAGGATAGAACAACTGTTCCTCTTCCCATGTACTTCTCTCCATCTCCTGCGTCATTTTACACCAGTCTCATCCTGATTCCAGTCCCCCGGGTCTTTCTTTGGTTGCCTGACCAGGGAAGATAATGGTGAGTCTCTATCTGATGCAGAGGTGTGACATCTGCCAGATAATATGCCTATTCATATAGGCTGCTGCCGGTATTAAGAATCCCTGATTTACGGGAATCATCTGAAAAAAAGGGACTGGATCTTATCGTGCCTGCACAGATCCGATGTAAAAAGAAAGGGGCTCAATTGTCAGTTCTTCAGTCTTAATCGTTTTTATCGCCTGACTGGCTGCTTTTGCTGCCTGGAGAGTCGTGATATAGGGGATGGAATAATCAACCGCAACCCGCATGATCCTGTTATGATCATGGCGTGACTGTTTATCCCCGAAGTTGTTGATGATAAGATGGATCTGACCGGCACGAATCATATCAACAACATTAGGAGATCCCTCTTTCACTTTGCGTAAGAGATTTACCGGGATATCATATTGCGCAAGGTGATCCACGGTCCCACTTGTCCCGAACAGGACAAGACCTGCCTCAATAAAGGAACGGGCAACAGGAATTATCCCGTTCTTGAGTTCATCGGTAACCGAGATAAAGACGTTTCCTTTCAGGGGCAGGGGATTATGTGCAGCGATACATGCCTTGTAAAAAGCACGGCCAAAATCATAATCAATACCCATCACCTCGCCGGTACTCTTCATCTCGGGTCCGAGAACCGTGTCAACCCCGGGCAACTTGTTGAAGGGCAGCAGAACCTCTTTTACTGCCACATGCGTAATCGCGACTTGGGAGTACCCGAGATCAGCTATCTGCTTCCCCATCATGATCTTTGCCGCAAGTTTTGCAAGGGGTATACCGGTAGCCTTGCTGACAAAGGGTACTGTCCGGCTGGCCCGGGGATTAGCCTCAAGAACGTACACCACATCATCCTTTACGGCATACTGGATATTAACAAGACCAACGACCCCGAGACCAAGTGCTATCTTTTTCGTATACTCGGTGACCCGTGAGAGAACCGATGCAGATAACGACTGGGTCGGGATGACACAGGCCGAGTCACCACTATGAACACCGGCAACCTCGATATGCTCCATGATGCCACCGATAAGAACATCAGTCCCATCACAGACAGCATCAACATCAAGTTCAACAGCGTCTGAAAGAAACGAATCGATAAGAACCGGGTGGGTGCGCGAGACCCGGACTGCTTCCTGCATGTAGCTTGCAAGTTCATCGCTGTCGTGCACGATCTCCATTGCTCTCCCGCCCAGCACATAGGAAGGCCTGACAAGCAGGGGATATCCGATCGTCTCAGCCTTTATCTTTGCCTCTTCTTCTGAAGTTGCCGAGGTGTTCGGAGGTGTCGGGATCCCAAGTTTGTCAAGAAGGAGACTGAACCGGTCCCTGTCCTCTGCCACGTCCATCGAGTCAGGAGTCGTTCCGAGGATGCGGGTGGGCAGACCCAGCTCATCAATCGCCTTTTTTAAGGGCACCGCAAGGTTTACCGAGTTCTGTCCGCCGAACTGGACCATCACCCCGGTGTAGAAATCTTTCTTGAGAATATGCAGCACGTCCGGAAGGTTCATCGGCTCAAAGAAGAGCCGGTCTGATGTGTCAAAATCGGTTGAGACCGTCTCGGGATTGTTGTTGACGATATGCACCTCAATACCATCTTCCCGCAGCGCCTGAACAGCATGCACGGTACAGTAATCAAACTCGATTCCCTGCCCGATCCGAATAGGGCCGGAACCGAGAATCAGAACCTTGCTTGATTCACTCCTCTCAATCTCACAGGCTGACTCATACGTTGAGTAAAAATACGGAGTCTGTGCAGGAAATTCTGCAGAACAGGTATCAACCATCTTGTAGACAGGATCCCGTAATAATCCTGTCAGTTCAGATACCTGCACACCGGCAGACGCTGCAATCTCGTCTGCTGAAAACCCGTACCTCTGAGCCTGCCTGATCCGCTCCGGGGTCAGTCCCTGTTTCAGCTCCTCTTCCATTAAAACGATGTTTCGTATCTTCTCAAGGAAGAAAGGAGATATCTTTGTGAGTTCTTCTATCTCCAAAGCAGTCATCCCCTGGCGGAAGGCATCAAAAAGACAGGGAAACCGTTCGTCAGTCGGACGGGAGAGGATCATCCGAATCTCGGAAAGCGACGTGTGACGTATTATATCGGTATCTATTGAATGGAGCGCTTTTACAAAAGCTTCCTCCAGGCTTCTGCCTATCGCCATCACTTCTCCGGTACTCTTCATGGCTGTTGTCAGTGACCGGTCAGCAGTCTTGAACTTATCAAACGGCCACCGGGGAACCTTTACAACAATATAATCGATGGACGGTTCAAACGAAGCAGGAGTGGTTCCGGTAACGTTATTCTGGATCTCATCAAGACGCAGGCCGATGGCTATCTTTGCTGCAACCCGTGCAATCGGGTACCCGGTCGCCTTGGATGCGAGTGCTGATGACCGGGATACCCGGGGATTGACCTCTATCACCCGGTAATCACCGTTATTGTATGCAAACTGGATATTGCACCCACCCTGGACATCAAGTGCACGGATAATTTTTAATGCTGCATTTCGCAGGAGATGGAACTCATCATCACGGAGGGTAAGAATCGGGGCTACCACGACACTCTCACCGGTGTGAACACCCATGGGATCAACATTCTCCATCCCGCAGATGGTGATACAGGTGTCAGCAGCATCCCGCATCACCTCAAACTCGATCTCTTTCCATCCTGCAACACTCTCCTCGATGAGTACCTGATGAATGCGTGACTTCCCAAGTCCGAGCTCAGTTATCCGTACCAGTTCATCCATATCATGGGCTATTCCCCCGCCGGAGCCACCCAGGGTATACGCCGGCCTGATGATTGCAGGAAACCCGACCAGTTCTGCCGCTTCCCCGAGCAGATCCATTGAACTGACAATCATCGATTTGGGAACCGGCTCATGGATCTCCTGCATTAAATCCCTGAACTTCTCACGATCTTCACCCTGATAAATCGCCTGAAGCGGTGTTCCGAGAATCTGCACACCGGAAAGAGCACCCATCTCGGCAAGTTCTGCGGTCATGTTAAGCCCGGTCTGTCCTCCCATCCCTGACAGGATGCCATCAGGTCTCTCCTTCTCGATTATCTTTGCAATGACGTCAGTTTCGAGAGGTTCAACATAAATGACATCTGCCATATCAGGATCGGTCTGGATGGTTGCAGGATTCGAGTTGACCAGTACCACCTCGATACCCTCTTCACGCAGGGCACGGCAGGCCTGCGACCCTGAAAAATCAAATTCTGCCGCCTGTCCTATCTGGATGGGTCCTGAACCGATAAGAAGAACCTTTTTTATTGCAGGATCTTTTGGCATCAGGACAACCTCGCAAACATATCATCAAAGAAAGACTTCTCGGTATCATGCGGACCGCTATGCGCTTCAGGATGGAACTGCACGCAGTAAATTCCCAGGTACGGATCGCAGAAACCTTCGAGCGTACCGTCATTCATATTGACATACGTCATTTCACATCCCTCAGGAAGACTCTCTTCGACAAGAACAAACCCATGATTCTGAGAGGTGATAGAAACGGTCCCGTCCCGGAATTGTACCGGCTGGTTGGCACCGCGGTGACCAAATTTCATCTTTTCCGTCTCTCCGCCAAGAGCGAGACCACAGATCTGGTTTCCCATGCAGATCCCGAATATCGGTATCTCTCCCAGAATATCCTGTACTGTCTTTCTGGTTCCGGTTACCGAGGCAGGATCACCGGGTCCGTTGCTGATAAACAAGGCATCGGGCCCTTCTTCCAGGATCTCATCTTTTCTGGCATGATACGGATACAAGGTAATATCAGCTCCCCTTTTGCGAAGACTTGTTATCATATTCTTCTTTATGCCGAGATCAAGCACCGCTATCTTCTTCCCGGGACCGGGAATATGACAGGGCCCGGTGACAGATACACGAGGGATCAGATTTTTCTTTTCGATAAAAGGCTCATCTCTGGCCTTTTGTATCGCATACTCCTCGTTGTCATCTCCTGCCAGAAGACATGCGCGGAGTGTTCCCTGTTCCCGGGTGATAATGGTAAGCTTTCGTGTATCCACATTACTGATCCCTGATAACCCCTCCTGCTCAAAAAAATGAGGAATGGTATCATGATGTTCAGGTTTTGCACATGCTTCCCTGATAACACATCCTTCCGCCCAGACCCGTTTACTCTGGAAATTATCCGTATCTACGCCATAATTGCCGATCTGGGGAAACGTAAACATGAGTATCTGCCCATGATAACTTGGATCGGTAAGAGCTTCCATATACCCGGTCATCTGGGTTGAGAATACCAGTTCTCCACAACGCTCTCCAGGGACACCAAATCCCTCTCCTTTTACAAACGTGCCATCTTCTAACCCCAAAACCGCCTTCATAAATGCCCCATACATGTGTGATTGGAATCCTATTAACAATACCTCTTATTACCACCAGCTAACCTTTTCCAATATCCCCCTAAAAATTTTACCACTGATCTCTCATTTTGTTTATGCAATGATATCATACGAATCGTGGTATGAAGAGAACGGGTCGCCGGTTCAAAAAAAATAAAATAACTACCCTTCAAAAATCAGAGCAAAGAGAAGAAGACGGTAAAGTTAATTTCCTGCGAAACAACTTATTATAAGATGGCTGTACCAAAAAAGGTTTTTTTTACCAGAGGAACAGGGGTTCACAAGGACCGGCTTGCTTCGTTTGAGTCAGCTCTTCGCGATGCAGGAATCGAACGGTATAACCTGGTCTATGTCTCAAGCATCTTTCCACCAAACTGCATTGAGGTATCCAGGGAAGACGGACTAAAAGAACTTGCCCCGGGTGAGATCGTGTATGTGGTACTGGCCCGCAATGAAACAAAAGAACCGAATCGCCGGTTAACCGCGGCAATCGGGCTTGCACTACCGAAAGAATCAAACCAATACGGATACCTTTCAGAACACCATGCATTCGGTGAGACAAAGGAAGACTCGGGAGAGTACGCTGAAGATCTTGCTGCTACCATGCTTGCAACAACCCTTGGTATCTCGTTTAACCCTGATACTGCATGGCAGGAAAGGGAACAGATCTACAAAGCGAGTGGAAAGATAATCACTACCAAACATGTCTGTGAGTATACCCACGGAGATGAGAACGGACTCTGGACCACGGTTATCGCTGCTGCAGTCTTTATCATCTGAATCAATTCTCTCAAAAATAAACCGTCTGTTGACATCGGTGTAGATATATACTAGGTAATACCAATTTTTCATAACCAACACCCGCGATCCCACGTGCTGACAGACGATTTTTATGGATTCAGTTACACAAAACGAGCAGAGAACCAGGATCAGGCTGGCTGATGAAGCCCTGGAAAACCGTGATTATATCCGTGCTCTCCGGTATTACAGGGATGCTGTACAAAATGAACCATATAATCAACGAATTCTCATCAATCTGGGATTCTGTTATGCGAGAACCAACAACTATACCGAGGCAAAACGGTGCTTTGAGACGGCATTGCAGGTTGAACCGGATAACCGTGTTGCAAAACAGAATCTATCCCGGATAAATACCGTACGTCAGAAGAAGCGAAAAGGAACCGGGAGAATTGCTCCCCGGATTCCCCCTGAAGAACTGGTATTTATCAGATATATGCAGTGGGGATCAGAACTGATAAAGAAAGGGAATTATTACTCAGCCCTGCAATTTTTTCGTGAAGCAAGCGGAATTCACCCTGATTTTGTAGAACCATACAAAAGAATCGGGTACTGCTTTGCAAAACTACACAATTACAAGGAGGCGGTTTTAGCATTTGAAGATGCACTCCTGATCTTTCCTGATGATCCGGTAGCTCTTGACTGCCTCGAACGGTGCAAAGACCGGATGGTTGGCGATTACCGGGGGAGTATACCACAAAAACCGGAACTTCCGGTGTATGAAGCGGCACCGGAGCCGGTTCCAATCCCCTTCATCGCCATGGAACCTGATGAAACCGAAGAAACAACGCTGTCACCGGTACCGCAGGAAGAGTCAGATTTTGAGATATTTCCCGTTGATACCGATATCGGAGATAAAGATTCCCTCCCGCTGGAGTCTGCCGAAGCGGTGCCACCTGAAGTTGAAGCAGCAGTACCAGCCTCCATTGAGGTTGCAGAAATTCCTGCTCCTGAACCGGTTCAAGAAGAGGAGAAACCAAAACCAGCCATGAGTGATGATGACCTGATTGCTGCCATCCTGTCCCAGTATGCAGATGAGATACCGGCAGAAAAACCGGCAGAAGAACAGGAACCATCACCAGAGGAAAAAATCGATGGGGGTGTTGTTCCTGATGAACGGGACCGGGATGAACAGCAGACTCAAGAAACAGTACCCCGGGAAAACAACAAAGAGAGGCATTACGTGGAATTAACAGACGATCAGATGGATGCATTGCGGGAACTGGGAAATATCGGGGCTTCGCACGCAGCAACAACACTCTCTACCATGTTAAACACTCCTATCATGATGAATGTCCCTGAGATAAGCATCAATGATATCGGGATCGTGAATACCAAGCTTGAGCAGGAAGATGCGGCTCTTGTCTACTTCAGGATGGAAGGAGAAATCTCAGACGCCGGGTATGTTGTGCTTCATGTTCCCAAGGAATCAGTTATACAGATGACAAGCATCATGCTCGGTCTTCCCCCGGATCTGAGCAGGAACCTCGATGAGATGGATGAGAGTGCCCTAAACGAGATCGGAAATATCATGGTATCTGCATTCCTTGACGGTACCGCAGAACTCCTTGGTATCATCATGCTTCCCTCTCCACCCCGGATCCTCTTTGATAAACCGGAAAAACTCTTTGCTCTTATCATTGAAGAGAGCAACATCTCATATCAGAGCGTGGTATTCTTCAAGACTGAGATGCAGTGTGATGAGTATGAACTGACCTGCAATATCCTCATGCTCCCAAACCCCCCGGTCCTGCATGAAATCATCCGCATGCTTGAGAAATTAATCGAGGATTCACTCGAACAAAGCAGTTAAATCTCTATATAATTCCCGGTTGCAAACTTAATCGTGTACCTGGCATTTTGTTGGGGGTAATACGTAACCGTCCGGCCGACCGTTCCCCCCACATCCTCACTGACGATGCGTATCTTCTCCTGTGCTAAAAGCAGACGCAGCATCTCAACATTCCTGTCCCCGATATTTAAGTTCCCTGAAAAGTTCTGAAACATAGAAGCCCCCCCTGCCAGTTTTGCAATGAGCGTTGTTCTGTTTGCCCCCTTCTTCTCCAGTTCCTGTAACAATACAGAAACGGCAGTATCTGCAAATTTACCCGGCCGTTCCGGGGTCTTTCCCTGGCTGTCAGGGAGCATGATATGCGCAAGCCCGCCTATTCCTGTCGTCTTGTCATGAAGAACAAGGCCTACACAGGAACCAAGACCGATGGATGAGAGAACAGTGTCCCCAACGTAATGTTCCCCGATTCCGATGAGGATCACATCGAAATTTGTTTTCCCAAGTGAGACCGTCACGATGCCCTTCCCCGGATAGTGTATTGAACCGTCATTCTCACACTGCCAGAAGTTTTTCCATCCTCGCAAGAAGTTCAGCAAGCATCTTCTGGTCAGGCAACAGGAACAGGTTACTGTTTATATGGTACTCATCACAGAGGAGTTCTGTCTTAAAGAGCATCACCTCGTTAATATCGAGACTCTGGTTCTGAATAGCAAGGATACTCTGTATTCCGGCCAGAGCCATGTCTATCGTTAAGTATGGCGGAGACGGAAGCAGAATAATCCCAAGAAGGGCAGCAATTGCATCGAGGAATGATGAGATCATGATATTGCCAACCTCTTTTAATGCACTCTCATCCATCTCTCCGATCAAGCGATCCGTTCCTGACGTACCGATCATGATATTGGTCAGCGGAATGATGGAATCATTCTCTACATACAGAATGATAAACCCGTCACCACCGACCTCTCCCTGAATCTGAAAGGCAACCAGTGCAGCCCGATCATCGCTTACATATCGGGAAACCTCTGCGAGGTCGACAATCGTAATTTCAGGTACCTCGATGGCGATGGTTGTGTTTAACATGGTTGAGAGGGTTGTTGCCGCATGTGCTGCCCCGATATTTCCCAGTTCCTTTAAGGTATCACAGTTCTTTTCAGAAAAGATAATCCCGCTATCCTTTTCCTGGGTTGTTACTGCAGAGGTAACAACGGTCTTTGACTTCTTTTTGGTACTCCTCTGGGTGGTTGGTTCCTTGATAATCGAGTTTACATCAAGAACCGGAACAACTTCCCCGTCACCCGGGATCGTCACCCCGCTTATCCCTTCACATGACCCGACAAACTTACTTAAGGGTTTGATAACAACCTCCTGCTGCCCTTCGATGAGATCCGCAATGATTGCCCCTTTCTGGTTCTGGTACTGTAAAATAATAAGGATCTCACCATTCTCACTCTTCCCGAACATATCATCAAGCGGGTACAGGGTGATAATCTCCTCCCGCATGAGGATTGCTTCGCCCTTTCCTATCCTTCGGATCGGGAATGCAGCAAGACTTGCAACCTCTGCAACATTATTGATAGGGATGGCACAACGCCGGTTATTCATCCTGACCATCATCACCATAACGATAGCCATCGTGGGAGGTAAGACCAGCTCAAACCGGGTACCAATTCCTGATTCAGAATCCAGCTTGATGGTACCCTGAAGTGCATTGATAGAGGTCCGGACCACATCAAGCCCGACACCACGGCCGCTGATATCAGTAATCTTCTCTGCAGTTGAGAAACCGGGAAGGAAGAGTAACTCATAGGCTTCCTCGTCAGAGAGATCGTCAAGTGCTTCCTTTGTTGAAAGTCCCTTTTGTAGTGCTTTTTTCTTTATTACTTCAGCATTGAGTCCCTTTCCATCATCCTCGATAACCAGCACAACATTATCCTTGTCACGGGAGGCAGAGAGGCGTAAGATACCCTTTGGATTTTTCCCCGCTTCTCTCCGTTCTTTGGGAGATTCAATACCATGATCAATCGCATTCCTGATGAGATGCAAAAGGGGATCATTTAACCCGTCCATCACACTCCGGTCGAGTTCCGTGTCTCCACCCTCGATGATGAAATCTACCTCTTTCCCTTCCTTTGCTGCAATATCACGGACGGTTCTGGGAAACCGGTTAAAGATCTGATTGAGCGGGATCATCCTGATATCCATCATCAGAACCTGGAGATCGGCAACAGACCGATTTACCATGTTTAAGGTCTCATCGAGCTCCTTTATCCGGTACTTCTCTGCAATCAGCTCAAGCCTTCCCCGGTTTATCACGAGATCCTCTACCAGGTTCATCATGTGGTCAAGACGCTCAATATCGACCCTGATATTCTTGACCTCGCGTACCTTCTTGGGTGCGGCATCATCCCGGGCTGCTGCGACAGAGGGGCGCTGCTCTGCCGGTCTCTCCTCTGATCGCTTCATCACAGGTGTAGCGCGAACCGGCTCCTCTTTCCCCCCCGGTGGGATAACCGTGTAGGAGGCTACATCAGATCCTTTCAGAAACGATTCAATCCGGGCTCTATCACTCTCTGATGCGAGCCTGATATCAAGAACCCCGGTGAAATTCTGATCATCTTCGATGGTATTTACGGGAGGAGTGATGGCAACTATCTCGCCAATCGTCGTAAGGTTGGAAACGATCAGCATGGCTCGTAAATTTTTGGAGTCACAGATATCTGAGATCACGACATGGATAGAATATTCCGGCTTTTCTGCAGGAGAGGAAGGAGGAGGAGAGACAGGTGCCATTCCTTCCTTTTTGGGATGAGCAGTCTCTTCCGGTGCAGCGGACGGTGTTTGTATCCCTGACTGCTCAACAGAGCCATGTGCAAAGTCAGAGGATGATATCATCTTCTGGAGAATATCTTTTTCTGCATCAGTCTGAACGGTTATCTCCATTGAGCCGGAAAATGAGGTATCATCTTCGATCGTCTCGCGGGAAGGTGTAAGAGAAGATATGGTCCCGATACCCTCAAGGTTCCCCAGAAAAAGCATTGCACGTAAATTCTTTGAATCGCAGGTATCAGACATCCCGAGACGGATATTATACGTAACCAAACCGACTGAAGAAGATGACGGGGGTGCAGGGGTTTTTGGAGATGCTGCACCGGTTATCATGGTTACATCTTTCTTCTCGATTGAGACCGATGCAATGTCAGAGGTACCGGTAATAATCGCAATGGCCTCATCACCGCTATCTGAGGTCATTACGATATCAATCGTCCCGTCAAAGGATTCGTCATCTTCAATCGTCTCCCTTGGAGGAGTAAGAGAAGATATGGTCCCGATACTCTCGAGATTCTGCAGAACAATCATTGCTCGTAAATTTTTTGAATCACAGGTATCTGAGAGGGTGAGATGAACATGATAGGACCGTGAACCGGAGGGCTCTGTCTGTGTCACTGACGGGGATGATGGTGTCTGGCCGGGTTGTGTCCGTGCTGGTAAAACTTCAGGCGTGCCGGAATCAGCGGGGAGAGGATGACCGGTATCGGCAGAAAGCCATTTTTTCAGTGATGCAACCCGTGCTTCGAGATCAATAACATTCCCGTCTCCTCCTGTCTCAATGTCATCAATCATCATCTCGATATCATCGACCCCGGCGAGGAGGTCATCGATTAACTGCTGGGAGACCTGCAGGGTATCATTCCTGATTCTTGAGAAGACATCCTCGAGGGCATGACAGACCTCCTCCATGGTGCTGTATCCCATAGAGGCTGACATCCCTTTGAGTGAATGGGCAGAGCGAAAGATATTATCGATGGCAGTTTCATCTGATCCCTGTTCGAGGATCAACAGATTCTGAACGATACTCTCATGGTTTTCCCGCGATTCGGCAACAAAAAGGAGCCGGTAACTCTCCATCTCGCTCATATCATATCACTTCGCAATGGCTTTTGCCGTCTCGGCAAGGCGGTCTGCTATTGTCGTTAACGGGAGTACTTCATCAACACAATTGGTGTCAAGGGCAGATCGTGCCATACCATATACCAGACAATCCTCCTGTCTGCAGACAAAGGTAACTCCTCCTTTCTCTTTCACATGACGTGTCCCTTCACCCCCATCCCTGCCCATTCCTGAAAGAATGACCGATACAATGCGGGGTCCATACACTTCAGACGCTGATATGAACGTTTTATCTACTGCCGGGCGGACATTGTGCACGGGCGGTGCAGTTGTATGGATTATTTTTCCTGCCTTTTTTCCGGATGGATCCAGGTACGACGAGATAACGGTATGATACCCTGCTTTTGAGACATAAACCCGCCCCTGTGAAAGGATATCGCCGTTTGAGGACTCCTGGATCGTTAAGGGAGATATTTTATTGAGCCGGGTAGCGAGAGCTGCAGTAAAACCACCGGTAGGCATGTGCTGGGTCACGACCACCGCAGCTCTGATATCAGTCGGGAATGAGGAGAGGATAATATCTAACATCGGAGGTCCACCGGCAGAAGATCCGATAAGAATAAGGGTTTGTGCTACTTTATCAGACCTTTTTTCCTTTACCTCGACGATGGGAATCGAGATGAGATTGTGTATCTTCTGGCATATCTCGCCACCTGCCTCCCTGACATTACTGATACCTTTGGGTTTGAGGAGAAAGTCATCAGCGCCAAGGAGAAGTGCCTCTTTTGTGGCTGCAGCGCCTTCAGAGGTGAGCGAACTGAGCATAAGTGTCTTTGGAAAGACCGAAAATTCCTTTCTGTGTTCTAATACCTGTAACCCTGACATTTTTGGCATCTCGATATCAAGGGTTATCACGTCAGGTTTTAGTTCCCGGATCTTCTCAAGAGCCTCTACCCCGTCTGATGCGGTCCCGATGACGGTAATATCAGGATCGCCTGAGAGCATGTCACTGACTATGGTCCTGATGAATATCGAGTCATCGATAATGAGGACTTTAATCATTATCAGGCACCAAGGACGTTCCCTATCTCTTCAAGGACTTTCGGTGCCTGAAAGGGTTTTACAATATATCCCCTGGCTCCACTCTTTATCGCAAGTTTTACCATCTGTTCCTGGCCGACTGCTGTGCACATGATGACTTTGGCATTTGCATCCAGACTTTTGATAGCCTTCAATGCCTCAATTCCATTCATCTTCGGCATTACTACATCCATGGTCACCAGATCAGGCTGCAGTTCCTTGTACTTCTCGACACCGACATCCCCATCCTCTGCTTCACCAACAATCTCGTGTCCTCCGGAAGAAAGAATGTTTTTTAGAAGAGTCCGCATAAACAATGTATCATCTACGATGAGAATTCTGCCCATAGAAAAATATCCTCCTGTAATAATCTTGCATCTGCTCTAGATATTGGTTTGTATCACTTATGCCGGCGGTCTGAGTGCTTCAGTGATATATCTGACTCCTTTTGGTGTTAACTGGACTTCTTTTCTGATCATCACTACCTCAACCAGTTTTAACTTCAGTAATGTCTCGTATATTGCATCCAGTTCAGTCTGGGAGATATTTAACATGTTCTCAATAGCATGCGTATCCATGCCACTGTATACGAGCATTGCAACCTGGGCTGACTGGGCGTCAAGCTGATCCAGCTCAGCTCCTTTCATATCCTTGTCTTTTGTCGCATCCTTAAGAAAGCTGTACAGAACCTGCAGGGTTGAGAGGGGACAGAGAACAAAACTGGTGACCACCTCGTTCTCATCGAGAAAATCAATCTTGACCACGTCAAGTTTCTTCTTCTGCAGTTCACGTTTTGTCAGTTCAAGGCTGGTAACCTCATCTAAAGGTACACAGACCTGTTTATCCTGGCTGACAAACCAGATCCCGGTCTTTAATACGGCAACAGCTCCCTTCTCCCATTTCGCATCAGTCACTAATACCCCACCCCTGATTGCAGGAGACATAAAATGCGCCATGAGACGATATGCATTACAGGACATAATGATCCGCTTTTTTAGGACCACAAGCACCTTTTCTACCGATGCAATCTTGTAATGGTTCTCGGTCTTTGATTCTCCGGTTGCAGTGAGAAGAAGTACCGTTTTATGCTGACGGAGATCAACAATGGAACGATACGGGATATCTTTGTTATAAGGTTCACGAAGAGTAAGACCACTCTCGGTAACATCTATCTTCGATGTTACCCATGCCCCGTCCTTCTCAATCTTGACCGGAACCTCAGTCATAAAATCCCCTGTTCCATTGTGTACCTATTATCTCTTTTTAATCTTTTTAGTAATTATATCCATGATATCCTGTAATTCTTCCTGCAACTGTTCGGCAGATACATCGATATCTTTGAGATCACGTAAAAGACAATTATCATCTTTCTCTTTTAGCTCATTTATATCTGCTTTTAAGGATGCGATAAGGTCATCATCACCGCCACCACTCCCAAACGCACCCAGTTCGTACTGCTCCTCGCTCTCTTCATCCCCTCCGTACCCATACGGGGAGTCGTCACCTGAAGAGTAGGAAGAGATATCTGACATACTGATTGAATCGCCACCCTCCATACCTGCAAGTATGTCATCAGATCCACTTGTCGAACCGGTATCCATGGCGCTGCTGTAGATAGAATCGATATCATCGTCACCAACCGCATTTTCATCAAAAATTATCTCATCATCTTCCTCAGAGGTTGCGATATCAAGTTTCTGAACATCGCTCGCTTCAGGCATTGCGGAATCTTCGGCAAAAGGAGTCCTGATGCTCTTAAACTCATCATCAGGATTCATGGAATCCAGCTCAGAATCAAGATCCAGATCGATATCAAAATCATCAAGGAGATCCGCGTCTATATCTTCTTCTTTCTTCCTGATAACCGTCTGTCCGGTAGTGGATTCACTTTTGTCTTTTTCTTCAGATCCTGGTTGTGGGGTATCTGCTTTTCCTGGCCTTTTTATATCCCGTTGGGTAACATCTTTTTCTGCAGAATCCCGTGAGAGGGATGAGAAAAGACTACTCTTCTCCTTCTTTGTTTTCTGTGTATCTGATCCTCCCTTTCCTGACAAAAGGGAGAACGGGGAACTTTTTCCTGCATTATCTCTCTTTTTTGGCTCTTTCTTTTGTTTTGGCTCTTTTTTCGGCTTTACTTTTTTTACCTTTGGTTTCCGGTTTTTTAATACATATCTGATCTCATGAATAACATCGCCGATGATGATGGCACCGGTTACAACGAGCAGGATGCCTGCGAGCCCAAACAGAGCAACCATGAGGTACACCACAGGAATATCAAAGATGAGAAGAACAGATCCCCCGATAACAATCACGAGAAAGAGAATAAACCGTCTTGAGGAATCTGACAGGTTCATCAGTTAAACCCCCTCAAATGCCGGGATCTGGAAGAACAATCCTATCAAAATCGGTGCGATAACGTAAATAATTCCGCTGACTGCACAGATAAGACTGGCAAAGAAATAGAGCAGGTACCGGTCACCACCCATCACAATCTTGCCGGCAAGGGTATTTGATATAACAAGCATGGAGACGATAATAACGACATACCTGCCGATGACAACATCATCAAAGTTTGCAAAAACAAAGAGGGAGCCGGCAAGGGATCCGCCAACCGATGTTCCTGTCCCTGAAAGAGCAGCACTCGAATCCTCAAGGGTGCTCATCACCTGGGTAACTGCAACGCTCATTGTTGTCAGGATATGGTACAGAAATAAAAAGATTGCAACCATCATCGCATGCATCGGAACAAGAAGGGTGATAAATCCCATCGAGACGTTCTGACGGTGATCACTTAAGAGAACCTGCTCCAGCATGGAAGAGCCCACGATCTGCCCGACCTTGTCAGCAGCACCACCAAGCTCGAGTGCGTCCCGGTAGATGTTAAGGTACATATAGATAAGGAAACTGCCACTGTCGTTCACAAACCGGATCCAGGTCTGGTGTTCGTTTAAACCAAGGTTTAACTTGGTATATACCCCTCCGATGAGAGGCTCAAGAACCACCAGTGATTTCTTGTCTATCTCCTCGATAGCTCTCACCATAGTACCCCCCTTTCCTCCCTGAATAGACCCGAGCCCCCTGATAAAAGTGGGAAATTCTGCATCGCGCTGGGTGACATTGGTGTGATCGATATACCCGATAACTCCAATCGGGAAGAGGAGCATTCCGATAAGGAGAAGGATAAGTCCGAAGTTCATTCCCAGAAAAAGCAGAAGAACAACGATGATGAGAAGGACCGGAACAATACGACGCTCTATCCGGTGGATCATGTTCTGCTCAGGTGAACCTAAGGAAAGTCCGTGGGTCTTTGGATCTGCCGGAACTGCCTTGAACATCATCACAAGACCCAGGACCGATATCGTCCCTATCAGAAGGTACGAGACAGAGAGGGTTGAACTGACATCATCAGGCGCGAATATGGCAACAGAAACCATGATGATGATACCAACGAGAGCACCTGAAAAGAGGAGCGAGATATAGGCGTCACCCCACTTCTTGAGCATCTCGATTCCCTGTTCATAATGACTCCGGTATACGTTCCTGATGGTATCAAGCTCTCCCATGATGTAGTCTGCATCTGGGACACCCGATTCCATCGCGTTTGCATACCGGTTGAGCATAGAAAAGAGCATCTCGTTCTTTACTTTCTTGGATACCATCACAAGTGATTCGACATAACTATACCCCCACCGCTTGACAAAGAGGTACGCTTTCTGGATATACCGGGTTGAGACGTACTCCCGGCGGGCGCCGGTGTATGCAAATATCTCCGGACGGGTTGCCTGGGCCGTAATGATTGCAGCCATATAGGTCATCATAAAGAGCAGATCTGCGCCCATGCGCTTATCTTCAATAATGAATTTAAAAAGCCGGGCTTTTATCGATTTCAGGGCACCTTCAAAAGGGAGTTTACCCTGGTTTGATGCTCTCAGCTTATCTATAAATCCCCCTTCTGCCATAGCATTCTCCGGGCTGTTACGTCTCTATCTCGAGGAGTCCCTGCTTCTTGACTTTGGTCATCATGAGAAAGAGCTCGATAAAATCAGTGTACCCTGCTTTATGGAGTCTTTCTAGAATCTTAGCCCTTTTCTCAACTTCCATGTATATCTGGGCCCTTTTATGTTCAGGCATACCAAGCATGGTTGCGATCTTTGATTCAAGGAGGTAACTAGACCCTTTTCCGGTAAACTCGTGCGTATCAGTGACCGGGTCCCAGGTAAAGACCTCGACAAAGGAGAAACCGCCGCTCTCAGGATCAAACCCGACCAGCTCACTCACATTCAGCATCCTCCGCACGGTACTCCCGTCAGGCCGCCGCACCGCACTCTGGATGACCACCAGGTTTAAGTTATCGATAAAAGTCTTCGGGATAAGGATCGGATCACCGGTAAGACGCTGGATGAGTTTCTCAACGGTTGATGCGTGGAATGTGCTCATGACCGGGTGTCCGGTCTGCATGGCACCGAATGCAACCGCTCCTTCGACTCCACGGATCTCACCGACCATGATCATGTTGGGACGCTGACGAAGCGCAGCACGCAGAAGGTCAAACATCGTGACATCGCCTCCTTCTCCTTCACCTTTCCCTTTTCCTTTTGAAACTTCCTGGGTCCAGTTCCGGTGGGGAATGATTAGTTCAGGGGTATCTTCGATGCTCACGATCTTGCTTTCCGGCGGGATAAAGGTGGTAAAGGCATTCAGACTCGTTGTCTTGCCGCTCGCCGTCTCGCCGCTCATGAAAAGAGACATTCCGTTCTCGATACAGATCCAGATATATGCCGCCAGCTGGTAACTGCAGGTCTTGAACTCAACGAGCTTCGTGATGCTGATGACATCATCCATGGCTTTACGAATGGAGAAGTTGCTGCCACGCCTGCTGACATCGGTACTGTATACGATGTTGATACGGGATCCGTCAGGGAGGGTTGCATCAACGATCGGGTTGCGGTAGGTTATCGGTCTGCGGGCTTTTTCTGCAAGCTTGATACAGAAATCATCAAGAACCTTCTCATTATCAAATCCGACAACAGATTTTAGCCCTTTAAAGATCTTGTGCTCAATAAACAACGGACCCAGACCGTCACAGGTGATATCCTCGATAAAGATGTCTTTGATGAAGGGAAAGAGAAGACCCACGTCAACCTTGTCACGGATCATCTGGTACTCAATTGCAGTATACTCCTGCGGGGTCACAATCACCCTGCCGTCGGCAAGCCGCGGTACATCAGCAAAGAGGGTTTCTGCCTCAGCCGAAGGGGTTGAACCGATATCTGATACCAGAAAATCCTTGATCCGGTCCTTTGCATTCTTCGGCCCTTCAATCCGTAAGAGAGATGGATCGATTGCCTCGCCGCGCGCTTTTACGTAGGTAACCTGTTTCAGCAGGTTCTTTAAAACCCGTCTTCTGTCCTCCTCTGTTTCGGGATCTTCCTCAAGAGCATCAAGCAGGTCAACAAGTTTGTACTCAATTGCCGGAAGGATCTTCCCGATATTATGAAGAAACGAGGGTTCTATCGGGATGTAATAATTCCGTACATCATTGGGATCAAAGAAGATATGAATGAATATGGGTGGTTCGGCAGGGTAGATGAGGTTTGGATCCTTCATGGTCCGCATCTCACGCTTTAACTCTGAGAAGAAGAGCGGTATCCCAAACTCGTCAACCGGGAAGATGTGAAGATACTCAAGAAGATGAGGGTAATCCCGGACATACTCCTTGGCATTTAACGGGAGCATCCGGTATAGTGCACATGACTCAATATTCTCGATGCATTCCTCTACATCATGACTCTCTGCCTCCTGGAAGGGAACTGTCCCATGTATTGATAATTTTCCCATATCAGACTTTTGCCACTGATATCGGGATGATCTTCATCCCGTATCCGGGGTGTACCTCAAAACTGACCAGATTTCCGGTTGTTTTCCGTGCTCCGCGAACCTTGACCACCTCCATGACCATGACATACTTCTCTCCCATGAGCTTTCGCATCATTAAGAGATGGGCATCACAGATGGATCTGACCCGTGTTAAGACATCATCAGAGAATGCATAACTGTGCATCGTGATAAGAATGGTCTTTCCATGATCGCAAACATTCTTTGCCTGTGTCAGGAAGTTAAGAATCGCTTCCTGGCTTGTGTACTCGGTGAATATGGTAAGTGAATCGATGATGGCAACATCGGCATTTGAGTACTTGACATGACCGATGATCCGCTCTAAGATATCGTTCATTGCTTCATGAGTCCATTTGAACTCAACCAGGTGACAGTGAAAGAGCCGGATGTAGCCCCATGCAAAAAAGTCAGAGATATCAAGGCTCATGGACTCCATCTGGGTCAGGAAACTCTTTGTTGTGAGTTCAGTCGAGAAGAGATCGACCCGCAGGTTGGCATGCATGGTTCCCCAGATGATCTGCTGGGTCAGTACACTCTTGCCGGTATCGTTCTCGCCCTCAATCAGGGTAAGAGAACCGAGAGGCAGACCGTCAGCTATCTTCTTGTCGATCTCCGGATTCCCGGTAGTCAGGATGTGGGACTCTTCCTCTCCGAGAAGGAGGGAGATGTCAGCCTGTTTTGATTCCTGCTCGAAGTCTAATTCTGCCATTGTGGTTTCCTATCCTTGTTATCACTATGTTCTAAAATCCAATTAGAGATATGCAGATGCAGTGATACCATTGGGAGTGGCGACCTTAACCCATTTCGGGTATGGTCCAGTATTGAGTGTGGTACTGATATTAAGCGTCTCACCAGGATCCCAATATCCGGGGTTAATTGACGTGGGGGTGATTATCGGCGTATTATTGGTGTACCGGGTCATCGTTGTACCTTCCAGGACATAGATATCGATAGCACCCAAATCAGAAATAACTGAATTTCCGGAATTTTCAACATCAAGAGCTACCCAGTCTGTCTCATTATCAGTATTGGTGATTGTAATACCAGTATTAAGAATATCTGACTGGATTGCACTCATCTCCTTCTGTGCTCCTATTACAGTTTCAGAGGTCACGAGAATACCGGTCGCTACCACGTACCCGGCTATGAGTATTATGATTAATCCGATTGCACTGGTTATGAGTGACGACACCATGTGATTGAATCAGGATTTCGTAAATGTTATCGTTTTTCTGACACTGTTTGGAAGAACAAAGGAGAAGTAAACGATATCATCTCGTGATAAATTAATTTTATCAGTTCTTATATCCAGCTGAACCGTCTCTCCGATATTCCAGACGTTGTCACCTCCGGTTATGGTTATACTAAAGGATTCAAGAGGAAGTTCATTATCGTACGGAAGGTTCGTGATACTAGAGGTACTACCGATAAAAACGTCAGATTTCTCAATATCATATATGGATATGGCATTTGATCCCGTATTTTTTAGCCACACCTGTGCATATTGATTATTAGCAGGAGTACTAGAATATGCTGAGAATGTATTCACGATGGCAAAATCAGTCCGCATCTTTTCGTCTGCCCCATGAGCCACGGTCCCGAATGTCTGACCGGCATTGAAGATGACAGGGAATATGGCACTTAACAGTACTGATGCTGCCACCACCCCGCCAATGATAAAAAGTGCACTGCTGATTGCCTCACTTGCCATAATACCCGGCCTTACTCATCCCCATCAGAGGGGATATACTCAAAGTCATTGATATCCTCCTCGATGATACTGTTATACGTCTCATCCCCTTCCTTTTGAACGGATTCAGTCCGTTTCTCAATAAGGAGATCTATCATGTCACGGTCAAGGGTTGAGTCCTGCGGCAGGAGTATCCTGTTTAACTCGTAGAGGGCAAGAACAAAATCGTCTGCCTTTATCTCATGAACCTCTCCGATGGACGGAGACATAAGCCGGGCGATATCCTTTACCTGTTTGCATGCTTCTTCACTGATATGACCCATCTCTTTGTAGGACTCAAGCATCAGATCCACCCGGTCATGACCGTACTTCTGCACATTCTGCATCGTCCATTCAAAGAGGCTGTATACTTTCTGTATCTTCACTTTTTCCTTTGGTTTTTTTGGTTTTACCGGTTCCTGCGGCCGTACCTGCGGACCGGAAAAGATTTGGTTCCGAAGCGATTCAAGCATATCCTTCTCGGCTGCAAGGGATGAGAGTGATGAGGCGAGATCGGATCCATATCCCCCCCCGGCAGGAGCAGTCATGGGCGCCGGTGATCCCGGTTTTATTGGTTCACCCGGTACCGGCATTTCATCTTCGTTCATATCCTCAGTCTCCTCTTCTTCCTCCTCCACATCTTCATCATAATCATCAATGTACGCATCCATCGGTGCTGGTATGCCTGCCTGATGGCCCCCCACCATCTCGACCGGCTGTCCTTTCAGTGCCTGGACCAATGGATTCTCAGCATCGTTCATCCGCTCCCGGATGTCGATTAACAGGCGTTTAATTGAGGTTTTGAGCAGTTCAACTTCATCCTTTAACTTCAGAAGCTGAATCTCCGGATCCTCGGCTGAGGCAGATGAGATGATACTGTCGACCTGCGCCTGGTTGACTGCCATAGTAATACATTGATTGTTTTTAGAGCTAATAAGGCTAATCCCGGTTGGAAGAAGGTTGCTTGAGGCTATCAGAAGATGGTTTCCAAATAGGGTTAATAATCATCTGAATAGCCGATTTACCCGCATTGTTCTGATTTTAATCATCATCTGGAAACGCCGGGGAATCTCAATCTTTCAGAAAAAAGTTCCAGGAAGAAACGGTAGTATCCTGCCCTGATGACACACTCATATTCCGGACAGAAATACTTCATCTTATTCTGGTGCACCGCATCTGAAGAGGGGATTGGAGATCCCGTCCCGTTGCGACGGGAATATTTTAGATTCGCTGCAGGGAACAGAGTATGGAGTTACGTAACCCGGT
>JAFGOM010000001.1 GCA_016926505.1 Methanospirillaceae archaeon | reverse complement strand
GAGATACAGAGTGATCTCATCGACCGGGCTTGACCCCGGAGTATTGATGCACTTTTGATGATTGCAGAGGAATTACATCGTATATCTGTGTCTCTTTTATAGGGTATCAAAGACTTTCTCTGCAATTCTTTTCATTTCTCATTTTGCAGCTATAAGAGGGTAGTTGTGCCAAAAAAGGGAGTTTAGAATTTCTGACACCCCTTATCTGAACATAATGGAAAGCGTATCAGTTTGCGCTTTTTGAATAATGTATGAATAATTTTTAAATAAATAATAAAATTTCGATTAATATTTCAGATCTTCATACCTATGGCTATTAATAGTTAGGATAATACACACTATCTGTGGTGGTTGAACCACAACCGGATGGTAAAGCACATTATCACCAGATTAGGAATATTAGTCTCCTGGATTAACACGAGTAGACCATTGTGAAAAGATTCCACAGTAGTACAAACATAGCACAGTTTCAACCGATACACAAAGCAATAATCATTATTTTGCCCATATGGTAGTTGTACCAATCCTGTTCAACCATCGCCTCTTATTTTTATCTCCTGGTTCCAAGGGGAGGACCAGGATACTACCTTTCCTGAGACAGGCGGAAGAGGGAAAAACATCTCAAAGAAGGATAAATTCCTGTTTCAAAAAAAGATATCGTGATATTTACGCTTCTATCAGAACTTCACTGCGGGATATCATCGTATTCTTGTGGTACATCTCAAGATAGAATGTTTTTCCGAGGTTCCCCGTGTCGTCAATCCGGTATTCATCAGGGATATCATAATCATTCAGCATAATATCAATATCATCAGGGGTTGTCCCTGATACATGATGAACATCTCCCGGCCGCATTGCGGTTATCCCACTGCTCCAGGTGCCGCTGTTATCGTTCCTGATATACTCCTTTTTAACTACCACGAAGTTCTGGGGCCCGGTTCGTCCCATCGTCTCGGTGGGCCTTATCATGACGGTCACTGAGGAAGTCGGGATGGGATCCCCGCTGATATGGCGTATTGTGATATCTCCTCCCTGATGATACTCTGCCTGTATCGTGACCGACGGAGCCTTTGACTCGGTCTCGACAAGACCACCTGCGTAACTGTTCACGATTGCTGCAACGATGAGCGTGAGTGTGAGCATGAGGAGAACGCCTACAACCGGAGAGACAGCCGAATCCTTCTTTTTCATCTGCTCATTCCTCCACCGTTATCTCCTTGTCAACGATTATCGCACCACCGGGAATATGGACAACCTGGATCCTGACCGTGTCTCCTGTCTGCAACGACTTCCAGTTATCCCCGAGCATGACGTTCATCCCGTCGTCACTATAGGTTCTATTCACATTCATCCGGGTACCTGCGATGAGCGTATAATTGCCGAAATCTCTCTTTGAATCATCAAAGACACCCGGACCGGAACCAAGCGGATAGGTCCGCTCACCGGCATTCGGGATCCCGCCGGTAACCATTGTCCGGTTTGATGCTCCCGAACCGCTCTCCCATTCGGTGAGGATTTTCAGGTCACCTGTTTTTATCCCCTCGCTCACCGAGAGGACACTCAAATCAAGAAAACTGTCAGGGCCGCCGGTTCCTCCGTCATTGACACACTTCGCCTCAATCACGAGCTGGGGCGGTTTCTTCTGGGTCTGTGCCATGTTTCCGGTCATGCCCCCGATGATCGCGGCTAGTATCAGAGTTACGACCAGCATCAGCATTATCCCGACAACAGGAGAGACAGCCTCATCATTCCAACGGTTCAGTTTCATATAGTTAACCCCTTCATTTCCAGTCCACAAAAAAAGATGACCGGGAGTGATGATATATGGTTCTGTGAATTATTTGTAATTTTGTATTATGAATCTTATAATCATGGTACATCTTGGATTATTGAAAGAACTTTTTTAAAAGGAGATCAGGAACCGTGCAGAACTTGTGGCAATCACCGAGATCCGGGACGGGTATGAGACCTCAAAAACCGGGGTCCGGGACAAACTGGAAGACCGTGGCTGGAACGTTCTTAAACGATGGTCCACGATGGGTAACGACCGGGTATCTGACGGGTGCCAGGCAAACGAGGCTGCTGGATGGATACCGAATAAAGAAGAGTTTCCAAGCGGGCATATGCAACCTCCCCGGTTCCCTGGTTGCCGGTGTAACTGTCAGTCCAGGTAAGGTGACCGAAATGAACAGTCGGGTCTGCCTGCCGATCGGTGGATAGTCACCCGGGACGGGGATACAATCACAGTCAAGAGGAACCCTAAATATCCGTTAGGGCAACCAATACATAAGTCAGTGGCTCCTTTCCATACCGCAGATATTCCTCCTTATTATCGTGATGATCTTACACAAGAAGATAAACAGGTTATTGGTGATTGGGTTAAAAATTCAATTCCTATAAATAAAGCTTTAAGACTTGGAAAGGATGACAAATTTTTCAAAACCAAACCCGATTTATATGAAGAATCCATTGATAAAGCCATAATTTTATCTGCTGTAATAGAAAGATCAAAGCTTGAACAAGAATATAATGTGTCTCGTGGATTGGGGTCATACGATATAAATAAAGTTAAAGACACAGTTGAAGCAAGAAAAAAGACAGGAGTGTCAACATTCGTTGAAGATGACGGGTTCACTGCAGTTAGTTATCAGAACAAAATTGCGTTGGAATATGCCGAACCCGATACAAACGGAGAGAAATATTTGATCGTATCAAAACTCCATCGTGGAGATAAAGCGCTTTTCATCGGGAATGAGAATCCAATATATGACAGAAAGGAAGGAGAAATACTATTACAGAAAAATACTGGGTATTACATTACTGGTGAAAAAACCATTATAACAGATAACAACGAAATAGTGCATTTAATAGAAGTAGTTTACAGGGGTATCAGATAGGTGAAAGAAAATCGGTTTATATCCCCTCCCGGGGCGTTGAAATTTACTAAGAAAAAAATTCTTGTAACTGATGAAGATATGAGAGAAGCAGAAGAAGTATTTGATGCAGTCAGTAAAGAATTGAATGCAACACCTATTGATGATGACACTGCAGAATTAATTCGTGCCAGAAAGAAGCAGAAATTGAATAATTCTGCAACCGCTCAACACTAATTTTTCTTTTCATCAATTTACATTTGATCAAATGATGCTTCATGCATCACAAACCTCTTTTTGCGTATCTTGATACGTAAAAATTCCCTCTTTTTATGTGTTCTTTTTTGACAGCCTTAAGTATGAGAGGGCAACAGACCGCGATGACTTAGCACGAGCTGACGAGCGATGCAGCGCCCATCTCTAAAACGGCTTTCAGACAGGACGGAACGATACGTGTCAAAATTATTCCTGAAAGATGGGGGATTTCATTTTATTACTCAAAAACCCTCTTAAGTGAAGCAGCCGGAACCCGGATAAACATCACCAATCCGATAAAGAGCGAAATTAAGGAACGCCCGGAGCGGAATTGTACACAGGTTGCAGCATTTAAAAGCAAAGAATATGATAAAAGGGGAGATAACGGGTTTGAATACACCTATTTGTGAAAAGATCTGCCGGGTGGGTATGTGCTGTTCCTAGTTGGGGTCTGGAGTATACGGCAGAAAGAGTGTATTAAATTCCCAGTATGCAAACCGGAAAAACTACCCACTCTCAGGAGAATGATACCTGTCAATGTTTGATCGGGTCCGGTCGAGATCGCACCGGAGAAAATGATCCCCTCCCATGCCACCATACACAGGATAGCGATGATTATCCGGATATATATATATATGGGCAGATACTTCCATTGATATTTAAGCCATGCTGATGACAGAAAGCATACTTTTCGTTATATGATAAGAATCAAAAAAATGATACCTGAATACATATTGACGAGATACGAGGAGAAATTATTCTCATTCCTTACTAACTGATTGCTGAAATGGATCTCGTTACTCTTATATGTCTGGCAGGATTGCTTTTATATGGAGTAATGAATTAAAATTTTAAGGGGGGGGGGGACTCAACAGAATTCAGTGGGCGTTTCCATTCTGAAAATAAATTTAAAAAATATTTGTATCTAAATTCCTAAACTAATCCAGATGCAGGTAGTCCCTTTAAACTGATTAGAGTCAGGTTGGAAGGTACCATGCAATCGGGATCTCTTATGGGGATGGTTTTTCTGCAGGAGGAGGAGATACCATGATTATTACCCATCATGTGATATTGTTTCACGTTCCAGATGTGTGACCCTGCTTCTTTGGAATGTTCCTATCAAACAGGATAAATCAGAATACCAGGAGATTGCTGAGAGTGATGGTAGAAATACAGAGAAGATTATTTCCTTTAAAAGAGAATTTAGCATATGAATCTGAGGAAAGAGGATGGAATGCTCTGTCTTGATAACCGGTTCCTGTCAGATCTGGATCTTTTTGTCTCTCATGTTCTTGAAATCCTTTCCCGGTATTTTCTCTACGTTATCGTGAGCGGATATGTTGCAATTCTCCTTGGCAGAACACGAAGCACGGAAGATGTCGACATCCTCATCCCATTCTGTGATCTCTCCTCCTTTCTCTTTTTTCATGATAATTGCATAAAGCAGGGTTACGAATTCTTACATGCAGAGAGAGGACCAGGTCTTTATTCCCTATTATGTTCCGGTTCTGCGATACGGCTCTGTGAATCCGGTGTTTTTATTCCAAATATCGAGATCAAGTTTGTAAAAACAAAAACAGATGAGTATTCTCGAAAAAAACAGGATTGCCCTGACCTGCTCAAAGAAGGTTTTTTATATAAGCCCGCTTGAGATTCAGATAGCCTTTAAATTATGGCTTGGTAGTGACAAAGACAAGGAAGATGCAATTTTTCTGCGGGAGGTATCACGGGATATCATTGATGAAGATCTCCTTTCCTTATTCTGCTTATCGTTTGGAGTTACCGATGAGACCACCTGACGAATCATTCCGGGAAAAAAACCGGTTGGAACGGATCCGGTTCGTGAAACTGTCTGCAGAATGGGTACGTGCAGTTCCAAACGAGGTGTGGAGTGCACAGCAGAAAAAGTTCATAGATGCTCAACTGGCAAACCGGAGGAACTACCCTCTTTCAAAGGAACAGTATCTTTATATGATTGATAAGGCACGTTCCCTTTCAGACAGAAGAAAGGGATCTCCTCCCATGCCACCCCT
>JAFGOM010000075.1 GCA_016926505.1 Methanospirillaceae archaeon | reverse complement strand
TAATGTCTGGTTTTACGATTCCGGGTTCAAGGCGTTCTGGTCCTGGGATTATGGTTATCTCGAATCGTTAGTGCTGACCTATATTAAGAATCGGAGATTTCCGGGAATTATCTCTTTTAATCAGATCTGCGACACGTTGATCCGTAAGATCCCGGAGAAAGTGAAACTGGCACGGTTTAAGCACTGTGTTTCTCGCACACTTAAATTAGCGGGGTACCAGAAAGGTAGTGACCGTGGAAAAGCATGGTATTACTCGTCTATTATGCGTCTGGATATCCATGCAGTCCAGGTGACTCATCATTCCCATACCCTATACAAGAGTTGTTCCTGCACAACCCTCTGTGATTTCTTCCCGAATCTGATTCCTGTTTAATATCAGGCTCATCTGACCGGTAGGTATGGCAGCTTTTAGCTTTAGAGATGAGTTATCCCCAAATTCGTTACCCGGGACACCACTGCAGAATACCACTCTACCTGCAGGAGGAAGCGATCTCTTCTCCCCGGTCACCCTAGTCGGAGGGGATGGGAGAATCGGAGCATTTGAGATCTATTTTGTGCCATCAGTCGGAGGAATCCTCTCAGTATCCCGGACCACTCCTAATGAGGTATCAACCACAGAGAAACTGAATAACGGGTCAGAGATTGCAGCCGGGACAAAGTTCTCTGACGTGATCACCGGGACAGTCGATGATATCATCTCGCTCCAGTTCTCTGCGACCGGAGGAACCTGTTACCTGACAGTGGCTGATGTATCCGGTGATCTGGTCAAGTGGATCAAGGCATGAGCACAATCGCAGCTGCAATGATAGTCAGGAATGGGGGAGATACCCTGGAAAGTTGTCTGGCGTCTATCTGTGATTATGTTGACGAGATTGTGATTGGTATTGATGATAGGACCACTGATGATACTGATACTATAGCAAAGCGCTATAACGCTTTCACGTTTCCCTTTACCTGGAGAGATGACTTTGCATATGCCCGGAACCTTGTAGCGGAACGGGTGACATCTGAATGGATTCTGGTTGTGGATGCTGACGACTGCCTGGTATCGGGTGGTGAGCATCTGATTCCTCCTGACGGGTATAATGGCGGGACTGTGATTGTAAGGACCGGTCATGGCCGTGAGTTGCCTTCATGCAGGATATACCAGCGGGGGGCAGCTCAATACCGGTACCGGGTCCATGAGTATCCCGTGTTTGACAACCCAAAAACAACAACCCTTCCGGTGGTAATTGTTCATGAGAAGGGAGAAATCATAGAACCAGGCAGAAATCTCAGGATATTGACCGGTATCATGGATGATTATCCTCGGTATCTCTTCAATTATGGCAGGGAGTGTATCACAGCCGGTGAATTTGAGAAGGGTATCTCCAGTATGCTGCTGTACCTGCAGCTCAACCCATCAGAGACCTACAAAATGGATGCAGTCATGAACATTGCCAGGTCATATTTCCAGTTGGAAAACATTACCAAAGCTCGTCGGTATGCTCTGATGGCCTTAGAAGTCAATCAGGACTGCCAGCCTGCATATATCTTTCTCGGACAGATTGCCTACTCCAGGCAGGAATATATTGAGTGTATCAACTGGCTGGAACATGCTCTCCGAGTAAAGAAGATAGAGTACGTCTTTGATTCAACGATGCAAGATTATCAGTATGCTTGTGATATCTTGGGAACGGTCTATTTTTACTTAAAGGACTATAAATCAAGTGAAAAATATCTGGAGATCTGTTTATCCATGGATCCCGAAAATGAACGATTGCAGAAGAATCTGGGATGCTGCAGAGAGAAGAATACTGAGTAACTGCCTCTTTATTATTAACCACTATATTTATATAGGGGCAAAAGGGAGGTTCTCAATGTGGTAACAGTAGGAGAATTCTACACGCTATCTGTATCGCACGACGAATATGAAAATATCTCTATGGAACACCAAAAAGTACTGCCTGAACTTCTCAAACTAGAATGAGTTATTAATGGGGTTCGATGTAAATGTGTAGTGAAAAATATTCATCATACATCAAAGGCAGGAAGCGGTTCTAAGTACCAGATCACGGTTCTGATAATAGGATGATACAGATTGAAAACGACGGTCCTGATATCGTCTCAACTAACTACTGGGATTCGAAATTGAACAAAAGAGGTGTTATGGCATGTTCGATAAATGCCGGTTTCATCCGTCTCAAGCTTCCTGATTCTATGTATAATTAGATCCCGAATCTGCTATCTGCAAAAGATATCGTTATTATCAAGGGGGATTACCAGGGTCAACCCGGATATGAGTTCTTGTTTGACGACCACTCAGATGCCCTTACATTATCCATATCGGCGCTAACCAGATGATATCTCTTCAACTGGCAGACCGTGAACACGGCAAAGCAGTCTTTTTTTGGTCTGGATCCGGGGACCGGAAAAGATCATAGGGACTCCTGCCAGATTCCGGGTAGTCAGGCAGTTACCCTGCATGGAACCCTGGCAGAATTATGATTTATTTTAATACGATCCAGACATTCATGTAAAGTAAACTTTACACAGCGATGGAAAAAACTATCCATTTTAGCCTTATTTTTAGTAAAAAATGAGTTTAAAGCCCTTCAACAGAATTGAAAAGGCTTTGAACTTTGGTTACTCATGCTGATATGGGGATTTGAACCCCAGTCGAAGGAGTGAGAGTCCTCCATGATTGACCGGCTACACTATATCAGCAAGTGCCTATATCCGTACGTACCGCTACTTATTAAAACTGACGATTTAACCTGCGCCAGAGATAGGATAGAATCAACCGTTCATCTGAATATTTCAGATACATGGTACATAAAAAAGAGTAGATTACTGCGAACTCAGGTTACACACCACACCTATATGAGCATCCCCTGATAAAGTAATAAGGAATGGCTGGAATCGAAGATCAGATAAAGGAACTGGAAGACGAGATCCAGCGGACGCCCTACAATAAAGCCACCTCTAAGCATATAGGAAGAATAAAGGCAAAACTGGCGCGGTTAAAAGAAGATGCCGTTAATCGTGCCCTCAAAGCAGGGGGTGGCGGAGAAGGATACTCGGTCAAGAAATCAGGAGATGCCACTGTTGTTTTGGTCGGGTTCCCTTCAACCGGGAAATCAACGCTCATGAACACCCTGACCGGGACCACCAGTGAGACTGCTGATTATGCCTTTACCACCCTCACCGTAGTTCCGGGAGCCATGGAACATAAAGGTGCCAAGATCCAGATTCTTGATATTCCTGGTCTTATTGCAGGAGCAGCTCTCGGAAAGGGACGGGGAAAAGAGGTTATTGCGGTTGTACGAACTGCAGATATCATCGTGCTGCTCTCTGATGTGTTTAACCAGCAACATGTCGATATCCTCTTAAAAGAGCTCTATGATGCCGGAATCCGGGTAAATACCCCAAAACCTGATATCACAGTCAAAAAGACAGCCCGCGGTGGTGTCCGGTTAAACGCAGTCGGTACACTTGACCTTGATATCGATGAAGTAAGATCTATCCTGACCGAACACCGGATTGCAAGTGCTGATATCCTTATCAGGGGGAATGCTACTCAGGACGAATTAATAGACAGCCTCATGGGAAGCAGGGTCTATATCCCCGCGGTTCTCGCAGTAAACAAGATTGACCTGATATCTGATGGTGAAAAAACAACCATTGAGAATAATCTCAAAGACCGATTTAACCAGGATCCCATCATGATATCGGCAGCAACCGGGTTTCACATGGAAGCGTTAAAAGATGATATCTTTTACCGGCTGCGGTTTATCAGAATATATCTTAAACCACAGAGCGGACTTGCGGACCTGGAAGAGCCACTCATCATCAGGGAAGGATCAACCGTTGAGGATGTCTGCAGGAGGCTTCACCGTGATTTCGTTGACCGGTTCAGGTATGCCCGGATATGGGGAACCTCGGTTAAGCATGAAGCCCAGCGGGTAGGAATCCTGCATACCTTACATGATGAGGATCTCCTCCAGATAATCATCGACCGTTGATAAATCCGGATTGCCGGCTGGGATGTCATAAAGGAGGATTCTCCTTCCTTATCAAAGGGTGGCGCCGGATAACATATCCTCAACAAACAAGGCAATATGCGAGGTATGTCTGTTTTAAGAGGTTATTCGTGTTTCTGGGAATTATCATTCTTATTATACCCGGCCGATCCTGCTCCTGTCTGATCCGGTACGATAACAGGACATACCCATGCGTGTTTCTCATCGTGACCGCATATCATCTGGGATTTAATCCGTTCTCTTGATAAAAAGAGATTTTCTATACACGAATACACTCCAGTATCTCGTGCATCGGGGCATTCGTTTTCAACCCGGTTCCCGTGTAATGGACCCTGCTTGCCAGGTATCCCCGTCTTTGCAATGCATCAAGGATTGAATCGACAGGAGCCGGTGAGATCCTGATTTTCCGGGCGAGATGATGATAGTCATAAAAGCTCGCCATCGGCAGTTCCTGTAACAAAAGATCGATGAGACGTTCTGTTTGAAGAGGAGAAGAGAGAGCCGAGTGCTTAATCTGTTCCCGCACTGCTGCAAGTGACAGGGGATCGTTCGTTTGTCCCATCCAGAGAGGTCCGATAGGTTCGAGTTTTGATCCACAGTACGGACATACAGGTACCGAAGGAAAAAAACCCTGTTCCTCCATCCGATACATGCAGGAATAACAGTGATACACAAATCCAAGATTAAAAAGAGTAGTATCAGCCCGTTTCGCCCCTTTCCTGATACTACAATGTAACCTGACATAATGTTGGCGGGCAAAACAGAATAAAGGATTGATACCGAGGTCGTACTGGGCGGCTTTTCTTGCGACACAGCCAAGAAGAATACGCAATCCCACCTCGGAATGGTACTCGGTATTTCCTGGAATTGCATTATACCGGCGAATTCCTGCTTTTTTATGGGCACCGCAGAGTGGTGCGGTATCGGTAGCGGTCACAAACAGGTATTGCAGGGCACTTGTCAGGCCGGCATCAAGAAACGGAACCGGGGATCCAAAAGGATCCAGATCCACGGCATGAAAATGTCTCTCATGCATGAGGGCGTTTGCATCCCGGCAGGTAACCTCGATCCGGCCGGGGATTAACCTGCTATTCTTTGTTATAAGATCCACGGCAACCGGATTATGATCGTTAATGGTAACCGGTATCCCGCACTCGGCTGCGACGCGAAATCCCCTGATCCCTGATGCACCCATGGCATCCAGATAAGATCCCGGTTGTAAGGCTTTCATCATCAGAATGGTCATATCCCGGTTAAAGACCATACGGGGATTATAAAAGACCTGTCCGCTTCCCGGGGGGAAATGAAGCGAAGCATCTGTCTTTGAGACCATACACTGCACATCACCCTCACGGACTGGTATTAACTCCATAATCCGGCTCATATGTGGCGTTTCGATACCCTTATACCTATCCCTCGCCCATACCATAGGGAAGGGCGTGTGGCCTAGTCAGGATAGGGCGTCAGCCTCCTAAGCTGAATGTCGGGGGTTCAAATCCCTCCACGCCCGTTTTTAGGAACAAACGATGATCCTCTCTCCGTACCTGGTCATCACAAGACCGGTAAATGCTGTTGTTGCAGGACTTGCCGGGATACTGGCTTTTTTTATTGCAACCGGGACGGTTACCCCTGTTGTCTTTGCCTGCTTTCTCATGATTGCATGCATTACTGCTGCCGGCAACGTCATCAATGATTACTTTGATGTGGCAATTGATGCTATCAACCGGCCACAAAGACCGATTCCTGCCGGTCTTATCTCTAAAAATGGAGCACTATGGTATGCAGTACTTCTCTTTTTCGTGGGGAATGCAATCGGTCTTTATACAGGATTTTTCATCCCCTTCTGTATCGGCCTCGTAAACTCGATCCTCCTTGTCCTCTATGCCTGGCGGTTAAAATCGATGCCGGTCTTGGGAAATATTGCCGTCTCATATCTTTCAGCAAGCATCTTCCTTTTTGGAGGAGCCTTTGCAGGGCTGTCCGGCGTTATGGCAAATATTGCCGTCAGCGGAGCAACCTTCTTTGTCATGATGACCAGAGAGATCCTCAAAGATTGTGAAGATGTTGCCGGTGATGCGGCCGGGGGTGCGGTTACCCTGGCCATTAAGGCAGGTATACCGGTGTGTTCCAGAATAGCTCTTCTCTTCTCCCTCCTCGGGGTTGCAACAAGCCTGGTCCTTTATTTCCGCTGGGGAGTTTGGTACCTGTTCGGGATAATCCCGGTCGATCTCCTGTTAATTACCGGGAGTGTTCTGGCATGTAACTGTAGTGATTCTTCCTGCATCAGAAAGAAAAAAAGTACGACTATCCTTAAGGCCGGGATGTTTGCATCACTGGTAATCTTTACCCTGTCAGCATATCTCTTTTAAGCATAAATTCAGTCAGTTACTAAAAAACTCCGGATAATCATTATGGTGCCAGAAGATCTTTCGGAATGATATACCGGAATCTCCCTTTTTGATGAGAGAATCGTTTTAAAAAAACATTGCCGGTTCAGGCTCGGGGTTCCTCGGAAGCGGGAAGAAATTCCAATATAGAGTCTGGAAATGATGCCGGATCAAGACCAAGCATTGCTATCTCATAGACTGATTCCCAGTTCACTGATGTCTCAACACATCCATCCTTGTCTGACACAACCCCCATTGCGACATAACCTGCTTTATCAGCCATCTCAAGACCGTCTTTAATCTCAATCAGACAACCTACCCCGATTACTCCCTTTATCCGGTACTTCTTAATCATCCGCCCGATAAAAGAGGACCCGGGTACAATAAAAACCCGGTATCCAAGTCCTTGCAGAACTCTGTGTGCCTGACCAACGGTACATAACCCGCATGAACGACATTTCAACCCTTCAGGTTCAAGGTGTGCCGGGCATTTGGCAGACCGAAGACATTGGGGAAGAAAAACCGCACGTTTATCGATAGGGACTTCAGAAAAAGCCTGTTTATTCAGATTATTCTGAAGTCCAGCCATGAACCTCCAGAAATCAGTATCATTGATCCCGGCTACCCTGATAAACCAGATCATAAATGTCTCAAAAAATAAAATCCCTGCCTTTAAAAACCTGGGAAATGGCACGATACCTGTTTTTAAAGCATACACCAGTAGTACAATAAGGATGGAACTAATAATCAGGAAAAAAAGGAGAAACACGACGGTAATTAACCCAATGAGTGTAAGGACTGACTGAAAGGTAACTGAATACTCAAAGACCATATTCTAATCCCGGATTATGCGATCTGCCATACTAACCTGCTCTGTTACCCGATCCCAGTCATCAGGAAGCCGCAGGAGACCAAATTCCGTAATAATTCCAGTGATCATCTGCACCGGTGTCGGATCAAATGCAGGATTATAGACCGAAACATCAGGGGGTACCGTTATATGACCCCCCCATCGGGCGATCTCATCCCGATCACGCTCTTCTATCGTAATATCAATCTCAGAAGAAGTGAGATCAAAGGTAGAGAGAGGGGCAGCGACATAAAACGGAATCCCATGATACTTCGCACAGACCGCATGCATGTACGTTCCTATTTTATTCACAACAACATCCCGGGTAATGCGATCTGCTCCCACGATCACAAGGTCAATCATACTTTTCCGCATCAGCATTGCTGCCATGGAATCTGTAATAACAGTAACGGGAATCTTTTCCTCTTTGAGTTCCCAGGCTGTCAGCCGGGCACCCTGGAGAAGCGGCCGGGTCTCGCATGCATACACAGATACCTCTTTTCCTGCTGCCACCGCTGACCTGATAACCCCGAGAGCCGTCCCCCAGGTAGAACAGGCAAGGGCACCGGCATTACAGTGGGTAAGGATAGTACAGCGGTTAGGGATAAGGGCGTTGCCAGTCTCTCCGATACCCCGGCACATTTGTTCATCCTCCCTGGCAACAGCGTCTGCTTCTGCAAGAGCTGCTTCTTTTGCAAGATGCACGTCCTTCTCCTGCCTTATCCTTCCAAAGACCCTGTCAATACCATATGAGAGGTTAACTGCAGTGGGTCGTGTTCTTCTGAGCATATCAGCATCTTTTTTTATTGTATCCAGAAAAGAATCGATAGATTCAGCATCGGCACATAATGCAGCCAGAGCCACTCCGTATGCACCGGCTACACCAAGAGCTGGTGCTCCCCGAATGGCCAGTACCTGTATCGCTCCAGCCAGTTCATGGGGTGTATAAGCCATGGTTACCCGGTATGTGCCGGGAATACAGGTCTGATCAATATATCCAATCCCCGGTGTCCCGCGATCAAACCAGATAGTATACCCGGATCTATCCTCTTTCATCAATGACCTGCCTGTAATGTCTCAATCACAGCCTGCATTGCAGCCGCTCCACCTTCAGCCACCGTATCCGGGATGTCTTTGGGGGCACGACAGGTTCCGGCAATAAAGATCCCCGGAACAGATGTCTGCACGATACCGGTCTTCTCATGAAGGGAGAGGAAAAATCCGTAATCATCAGATGCAATACCAAACCGTTTTGCAATCTCTCCTGCATCAGATGTCGGCTGTATTGCAACCGAGAGGATGACAAGTTGTGGTTTGAGAATCTCCATATCTCCTGTCTCGGTATCTTCTATCCTGATGCAGATGGAATGGTCGACCTCGTAAAGATCACCTGCAAGGGCCCGGATAAACCGTATTCCAATAGTAACCGCACGCTGGTAGTACTCCTCGTATCCTTTTCCATATGCCCGGATATCCATGTAAAGGATAATAACTTCGGTATCGGGATACTTCTCCTTGATAAGAATCGCATTTTTTATTGCATACATACAACAGACACAGGAACAATATGCATTTCCCGATTCTGTCATGTCGCGGGAACCAACACACTGGATAAAAACAATAGATTCCGGAATATTTCCGTCAGACAGACGCCGAAGTTCTCCTCCCGTCGGCCCGCTTGCATTGATCATCCGCTCAAACTCGATACTGGTAATCACGTCCGGTATCCGTAAATATCCGTACCGTTTCTTTTCGCCGGCATCATACAGATCATATCCGGTTGTGATAACAACAGCCGTAGCAGGAATCTCCAGTATCTCCACCTGATCCTCGTCATCATGAAGAACTGCTCCGGTTCCGCAGATATCATAACACAGACCACAGTCGATACAGTGTTTTATGTCTCTGACAACACAGTCAGGCACAACCTGTTTATGCGGTTTGTAGATTGCTTTTCGTACCCCGAGACCCGCATCAAACATATTATAGACCTCGACCGGGCAGACATCAATACAGTCTCCACACCCGGTACAGCGTTCCATATCAATATACCGGGGATGTCTCTGTGCGATAACGGTAAAATTTCCCGCAGATCCCGTGATCGAAGTCACTTCGGTGGTGGTATAAACCGTTATCCGTTCATGCCGGGAAACATCCACCATCTTTGGAGAGAGGATACACATCGAACAGTCATTGGTAGGAAAAGTCTTATCAAGCATGGCCATATGTCCTCCGATTGAGGGTTCACGCTCGATAAGGTGAACAAAGATTCCATGATTCGCGATATCAAGGGCTGCGGTTATCCCTGCAATTCCTGCTCCCACAACAACAACATCATTCATTTCTGTACTTCCCTGCCAGTTTTACGTACTCTTCTGCATTGTGAATGATACCTCTGTATTCATCCTCACTCACATCTCTCACCACTTTTCCGGGTAGGCCGAGAACAAGGGATCGGGAAGGTATGTTCTTTCCTTCAGAAACCAGTGCACCGGCACCGATTATAGATCCTTCCCGAATCACGGCCCCGTTTAATATAATGGCTCCCATACCGACGAGAACATTATCTTCAACCGTACACCCGTGCAGAATAGCGCCATGACCGACTGATACATTGCGCCCGATAATCACCGGAAAGGAGCGGGATGTATGGACGACACAGGTGTCCTGGATATTGCTCCCGTCACCGATCGTTACTGCAGCCTTATCAGCCCGGACAACCGCTCCGAACCAGATATTTGCCGAAGAACCAAGGGTAATATCACCGGTAAGTGTCGCATTCGGCGCAATAAAAACACTATCGGGGACAGGAGATTGATGATAATTCATAATAACATAGGAACTTAACTATTCAGAACTATGAAGGTTATGGTCGGAGGGACATTTGATCCTCTGCATGATGGTCACCAGATGCTTCTTTCACGGGCGTTTGAGATCGCAGGACAAGAGGGGCATGTTGTCGTCGGACTGTGTAGTGATGCATTTGCGAAAAGAAAGAATCATCCGGTTCGCTCATATGAAAAACGATTACAGGAACTTATTTCATTCTTACAGAGATGCACACCACAGGCAACATGGGAGATCGAAGAACTCAGCGACCGTTTTGGATCAACGCTGGAATCATCGTTTGATGTGCTTGTTGTCAGTGAAGAGACCATAAAGACCGCACATGAAATAAATTGTATCCGCCATGAGCAGGGCAGACCATGTGTCGAGATTCATCAGATACGCTGCGTGCTTGCAGAAGACGGAAAATGGATATCAAGTACCCGGATTTATCGGGGTGAGATTGACCGGCATGGAAAACTCATCAGTTCATAA
Organism: Methanospirillaceae archaeon; assembly: GCA_016926505.1. GTDB lineage: Archaea > Halobacteriota > Methanomicrobia > Methanomicrobiales > Methanospirillaceae > JAFGOM01. Next base: position 34,103 of record JAFGOM010000075.1, on the reverse strand, counting down.
ACCAAGATACCCTTTTCATTTACTTTTCCCGTTCAAATCCGAATACCATACCGATCCGAATCATACCTTCTGATACCATGACCGATCTGTAATGACCTTTCTTTTTATCACATTTACCGGTTTACCGATAATTATACCGGGTTTATAAGAAATGACTGGTTATATCACAGGACAGTACCCAGTCACAATACGAACAGACAAGACCACGTGGTTCCATGACAAACCGTGTCTGTATCGGTTCTCCTGCATTTGTGATGCAGCAGGGGTTTGGACACCGTACAATCCCGATGATGGTATCTGGAACACTCACTCCTTTCTTCTCTACAACATCGTAATCCCTGACAATGTTTATGGTGGCACGTGGTGCAATCAATGCAATCCGGTCAACCTGTTCCCGTGAGAGTTCCCGGTTCCCGATCTTAACCACGTCTTTTTTCCCCATAACCGTACTCTTAACGTTCGTTGCGATACTGACCATCTCCTGGGTAGTGCCGGTAATGCCGATAATGCGCAGTACATTGAGTGCTTCACCACCGGTGATATGATCGATGACCGTTCCGTCTTTAATGGTACTGATGACAAGACCCTGACGATATTTCTCTCCTTTCATCCAAGCACATCCGTAAGCATTGCCATCCGTACAGGAATTCCATTATCAGACTGCCTGAAGTATTTCGCATAAGGCAGGCTGTCCACTCCCGGATCGATCTCATCTAATCGTGGAAGCGGATGAAGAATAATAAGGTTTTTCGTGACATTATCGAAAAGTTCAGGGAAAATCCGATAACCCGAAGCAACATGCAGGTATGAGGCAACATCAGGAAATCGTTCACGCTGGATACGGGTGACATACAGTACGTCCAGTTCATCTACGATCTCTTCGATGGTCTGATGCTGGATTATCTGCAGATTCATATCAGCAAGATTATCAATAACCGATCGGGGAAATCCCAGGCCATCAGGGGTTACCGTATGAATGGTAGCTTCATATTTAGCAAGCGCATAAGCAAGAGAATGGGTAGTACGACCATAATTGAGGTCTCCTATCATGCCAACCTGAATATCATCCAATGGCATCGATTCCCGGATGGTAAAGAGATCGATGAGTGTCTGGGATGGATGCTGACCCGACCCGTCACCACCGTTAATAACCGGAACCCTTGAGAATTCACAGGCCATCTGGGCTGCCCCTATCCGGGGATGACGCAGTACAAGAGCATCAACATATCCATTCACGACTCTGATGGTATCGGCAAGGGTCTCTCCCTTAGAAACTGAGCTGACCTCCGGACCGCCGAGGTTTAAGCAGGTACCTCCGAGCCTGAGCATTGCAGACTCAAATGACATCCTGGTTCTTGTACTCGGTTCAAAAAAAAGCAGACCGAGGATCTTTCCCTGTAATGGTCTGTTATCCGGCCATTTTTTAGAGATGGTGATAGCTTTATCCAGTAATGTATCAATCGCGTCCCGTTCAAGGTCACGTGTCGAGATGATGTGTTTAACCATACTCCCCTGCGATCATCCATAAATCCTGATGGTTTTTGTTCAGTCAGGCGAAATTATTCCTGACAGATTCATCAGATCTCATGCAATGCGTTCTTCTGAATCAATGAAAGACACTCCTTTGCCTTTGCCTTGATCTTCAGATCTGAATCACTCATACCCTGTTGCAGGATCTCAATTGCCGGAGGACCAATTGCGACAAGGCTGTCCCAGTCTTCTGATGCATACAGGTAAGCAAGCCTGTCAGTTGTATATTTCGGTTCCCACCTCATCCCGGAAAGGAGTACTGCAGCATCGTGCCTGACCTGTCGATCTGAATCAGAAAGCATCTGGATAAGCATGTACTGGGCAGGCATTCCGACTTTGGCGATTGCTACAACTGCAGCACTTCGTATTGAGTTATCGGAATCTTTCATAGCAATAAGAAGACTGTCAAGAACAGGGAGTCCGATTGTTCCCATAGCCTCTACTGCCACCAGTTTGACACGCGGATCATCATCCATTGCACGGGTAAAGATATCTGCTGCAGCAGATCCAAACGGCTCCAGGTTTTTAACAACTGCAGTTCGTATTTCACTGTCCGGACTGCGATACCAACTCCGCAGGAGGGGAATCACACCCGGATCGTGGGGAATGGTGAGCAGGAAAAGAAACGGGATGACATGACGATCAGAAAGGTGGTAATTTTGAATCTGCTCGATAATATATGGAACAGCAGGAGATCCAATATTTTTTATGGCAATGGATACAATCTGCGGGACCCCTTTATCATAGGCAGCAACTCCCTTCAGAAGGGGACGAACAACAACAACTCCGGAAAGACCAAATGCATTTCCAAGAATAGAACCAGTTTTCGTATCGCTTATTTGAAACAAGGTACATAGCGATTCAATTTCCCCCAGTCCTATGGAGACTACCGTTGCGATGAGAATGGCAAAATGCCGGGAACGGGTATCTTCTTCCTTTTGCATGTGTTCGATCAGAGGCGGGAGTGCAGGAGTGCCGATCTGCTGTAATATTCTCCCGACAATCTTTGCATATCTGGTATCAGTAAAAAAGAGGGGGATAAGAGAAGGCAGGGCAGGTGATCCTATCTTTCCCAGGGCAAGCCCTGCAGAAGATACGACTTCTTCATCTTCATCAGATAAAAGGGGTATTAATGATTCTATTGCCGCCTCTCCTATCATTCCAAGAGCAGCCACTGCATACAGCCTGATTTTTGGATCTTTAATTGAAGCAGCGAGTGGGACGATGCCGGGTTTCCCTATCTGCACAAGAATGGAGGTAACGGTAAGTCCATATGACTCATCTTTATCCCGTATCGATTCTATCAGAGGAATTACCGCTTCATCACTCAATAAAACGAGGATTATTGAGCACCACTCTGATACTTTTTCATCAGAAGAGTGAAGGCCATGAATAAAAACAGCGGTTACATCGTCGCTTACTTCACGAATGATATCACATAAGAGAGAATGGGAATTCAATGAAGTGTGATATGCGAATTCGCGCAGGCTTTCTTCAGGATACCTCCGGAACAGTGTCTGGATGAGTGATATGACCCGATCCCGGAAAGGGTTGCTCATCTCAATCATGGGAAGAAGTGAGGAGAGAACATCCACTCCGATGGCAGTAAGGAGACGTTTTGCCGTATCTGCCGTGGCTTCATCATCCATAAGAGCCTCGACAAGAGCAGGGACTGCATCCTTCCCTATCTCCCCGATTATCCATTCAAAATCTGCAGAAACTGCGATGTCAGGATCGGATCGGGCAGCTAGTAACGCAGGGACCGCATCCTTCCCTATCCTGATGATCTGGGACTGGACATGCATCCGTATCTCATCAGAAGAATCAGAAAGAAGTGAGATAAGCCTTTCTACCGCAGAAGAACCCATACTATCGAGAGCTGACAATGACTCTTCCCTGACTTCCTGAAAAGATGAATACAGCCCTTTGGTAATTACATCCAGATATACCGGGGATAGTATCCCTTTTATCATCTGAATGGCAAATGCTGCGTATCCCGGATTATTCCCCTCAATTGCTTCGGAAAGAGGAGCAGCCGCTTCATCACCCATATTTCTGATAATATCTCTGATGAGCAGACGAAACGGTTCCTCTTTCCCGGCCCCGGTCTCCATTAGTGGTCTTACCGCTAATGAACCTATCATTGCCAGTGCGTCTGATGCGGTCTGAACAACCCTGTTATCTTCATGATGCAGGAGTCTGATAAGGAGAGATATTGATTCCTTACCGATATCAGAGAAGATACCTGAGATTTCCCGTATCAATTCATCATCTGATTGTGAAATGACCTGCGCGAGTGGTTGAACCGCATCAGATCCAAATCTGATAAGAACCGTTCCTGCAACGTGCCTGCTTGCATTGGTTCCGGTTAACAGCTCCAAAAGAAGCGAATCAATACAGGAGGGTCCGTATCCGATACAGGCTTCCCTGGCGACTGATACGATCTGGTGATCCGGAGATTTCAGGGAGATTATGAGTGGTTTTAAGGCGGTATCACCAATCTGCTGTAAAATAAAAAATACCATGGTTTTTAAATCCCGGGATCCTCCTCGCATTGCATCAATAAGATGAGGAACTACCTTGGATCCTTTACAGATAAGGATTGTAGCACAACGTGCCTGGATCTCATCCTCTTTATCTGTAAGACCACGAATAAGATACGGAACTGCAGGAATGCCTATCTTGTCAAGGGCGACCTCTGCCAGATCCCGTACTATGGGATCTGAATCAGCAAGAGCAGCAATCAGATCCGGGACGGCAGATTCTCCGATCTCAACCAGGGTATATACTGCCTGTTCCTTTCCACTGACCGGCAATGTTTGTAAGGATTCAATCAGGTCATTTACCGCTTCCTTACCAATACAGAGAAGTGTCTCATGAATCAGGGCAGTTTTTGTATCCGATTCACGGGCATAAAAAGAGATAAGCAGCTTACATGCAGGAGATCCGATACTCACAAGACAATCTGAAGCCGCTTTTTTGATTGCCGGATCCGGGTTTGATAATAACGGGATAACAGCCGGGACTGCTTCCGGGTTTTTCATTCTTCCCAATTCTTTTAAGGCTTTTATTCGAAGATTTTTACCTTTTTTGGATCCTGCAAGTGTAATCAGCCCGTTATAATCTCCTTTCCGTCTCATCGCTTCAGGGTTCGGACCAAATGAGATCTTCATGGTAATGATTGGTCTCCTGCAAAATCACCGGGATTTCTTTTGATAAAATACATTTCAGGACGGCTTATTATGTTTCAGGATACAAGCAAACGACTTTTTTATTGACAATTAATCGTATTTTCCCTTCAAACCGGACCACCCGGTATATCCACAATATATACATCCGATTCCATTGCAATGCCGGCACATCCGGGGGGGATGCCTGACAAGGACACGGCCGGTTGTATTACAAAAACAGCATCCCTCACCTTCGCAGTGATTACAGATTACTTCATCGTACGACGGATCTTCATTATTCATTCCTATCTAACAGGAATTATTAATCATGAGACCATTAATATCTTCAGATAAGAAATTCTGAAAAATAAAAAAACAATACGGGCCTGAAGGGATTCGAACCCCTGACCTACGGATTAAGAGTCCGTCGCTCTGCCAGCTAAGCTACAAGCCCTTGTGCCTACATACATCACCATTCTTCAATTTATACCTAACGGAAAGTCGTTTTCGAGAAAACCAGATCCAAAATGAACGGTTCTTTCATGACTGGAATGAATTGTTTCGGCTTTCTTATTCGAAGAGTCGATAATTATTGCCATTATTATTAATAGCTCATGAAAACAAACCTACTGGTATGCCTGAGCATGGCACACGGGGGAGATCTGATTCCGGAACGTATCTGATATGCGGATGTGGCAGTGTCGGGTATCTCATCGTTGAACAGCTCAAAAATAACGGGGTTCATCTCTTTCTGATGGATAAAGAGGATGAACGGGTACATGAATTACGGGAACAGAATTTAGAGGCAGTACAGCGGGACATGAATGATCCGCAGATGCTTGAGGGGATCCCCCCCTTTGAGGCAGCATTCCTTGTCAGTGATAATCATGAAGCAAATTTCCATGCTGTCAAACTCATCAGAAAAAAAAATCCTCATGTATTTCTTGTTGCCCGGGCTATCGATCCTATCAGTGAACGGATCCTGCGTGATGCAGGAGCAGATCTCGTGCTCTATCCACAGCAGGTCGTCTCTGAGACTGCTGTCAGGTTCCTGAAAGGATATCAGCGCCACCGGATATCGAAAGATCTTGAGGCAGTCATTCTGCAGTGTTCAGGGACATTCTGTATTGTTGCCCATACGAATCCGGATCCTGATGCAATTTCCTGTGCAATGGCGCTCGAGATGATCGTGTCTCATGTTAATCCGGGATTAAAGACAAAAATCCTGTTTGATGGCGATATCGGACACCAGGAGAACCGGGCCCTTGTCAACCTGCTCAATATCAAGATGGATCGTCTTGATTCTGACCTGATGGCTTCATGCGATCATTTTGCTATTGTAGACAGTCCCGGTCCGGGTATCAATAACGGTCTGAACTCGCGAATCACCGCTGATGTTATCATTGACCATCATCCGGAGCCGGTCTCCGAGATAGTATGGGGTGGATTTCGCGATGTAAGAATTGGATTTGGTTCCTGTGCAACCATTCTGACCCAGTACCTGCAGGAACTTCAGATACAACCTGATGTCCGTGTTGCTACGGCACTCATGTACGGAATTCGTTCAGACACAAAACATTTCCGAAGGAATGTCTGCATTGAGGATCTAAACGCATCGGCGTTTCTTATCAATTACATTGACAGTGACCTACTTGAGAAGATCATGTCACCCCAGTTCTCACACGAAACATTAGACATACTGGGTAAGTCAATAACAAACAGAAGGGCAAAGAACGGATATCTCTTCTCAAATATCGGGTATGTCAGGAACCGGGACGCTCTCCCCCAGGCCGCAGATCTCCTGATAAACCTGGAGGGTATCAGCACCGCACTGGTATACGGAATAACCGATGATGCCATCATTATATCAGGGAGAAACCGGGATATGCGATTAAACCTCGGTAATGTCATGAGTGAATCGTTCGGAAAGATAGGTGATGCCGGAGGCCACGTTACGATGGCTGCCGCATCAATTCCGTTACGGTTCTTCTCAGAGGTAAAGGAGAAGGAGGACCTTCTCAATCTTATAATTGATCCTCTCCTTCTGAAGTTTTACCGGCTCGTGGGGCTCTTAGAGGATAAAAATGGTGAGTTATAGGGAGTGGGAACCCGTATACCATGAAATACTCGATTATTTTTCCTTTGACATAAAAAAGGACAGAGAAGCCGCGGTGCTTCTCTCTACTCTTACATCCCGGGATGATGAGAAACTACTTACCGATCTCATCAAAAACCAGGTTGTTACCATCTGTGGTAACGGACCAAACCTCTCTGCTGACCTCAGGAGAACAGGAGATAGAAAGAGACCGGTCATTACCGCAGATGCGGCAACAGATCAGGTTATTGCATATGGAATCATTCCTGATATTATCGTTACCGATCTCGACGGAGCCGATGAATATATCATTGATTTAAACAAGGACGGAACCATCGTTGTGGTGCATGCCCATGGTGACAACATTGCACTGGTAAAGAGATGGGTACCTCTCTTCTCTGGTCCGCTCGTCTGTACAACACAGGCAGAACCATTTGCCAATCTACACAATTACGGAGGATTCACCGACGGTGACCGGGCAGCTTATCTGGCACATGCTCATGGTGCAAAATCCCTTGTGTTTTTAGGGTTTTTACTCGATGATCCCGATGTTAATCCGATAAAACGAGGAAAACTCATCTGGGCACGACGTCTTCTGGCAGATATCGGGTATACCCTCTGATGGTTCTGATGGAAAAAACAGCATATATTATTGACGGGTATATCGACGAGCCGGCCTGTCTTGGTGTACCCCCCTATATATCTCCCTATATCAGAACGATAGCAGGTCTTCTCGCTGTTGAGGGGTATGAAACAGGATACCTTACGATAGACCAGATTCGGAAAGATCCCGGACTTTTAGGTAAACCTGCCGAATCTGATCTTGTTGTCATGATAGCAGGAGTAACTGTTCCGGGCACCTATCTGGGAGGAACACCGGCAACTATCACTGAAATTCAGCAGATAGGATCTCTTCTGACAGAACCCGTGACCTGTATCGGCGGCCCGGTTCAATTCGGATATTCACACGGGGGCGGTACTCCTGCACGAAAGATGGCATTATCCGGATTTGGTACGATCCTGACCGGCAATCCTGCTACCGCTCTGTATCACCTGCTGGCAGGTGACGATCCGGCAGGAGAACTCAATTACCGTCTTCTTGATCCATGGTCAGTATCAGGTGCAGGTATTATCAGGAAACATCCCTCGTATCCGAGAGTGATGTGTGAACTCGAAACCGCACGGGGGTGTTCCCATGCTATTACCGGAGGATGTTCATTCTGTACAGAACCCCTCTATGGAAAACCCGTTTACCGGGCAATTTCAGCCATTGCAGAGGAGGTGTCTGCTCTCTATCGTGAGGGAGCACAGCATTTCCGGCTTGGTCGCCAGCCTGATCTGCTTGTATACCAGAGTTTAGGTAAAGAATTCCCAGAACCTATCCCTGAAAAGATAGAAGAACTCTTCTCTGCGATACGATATGCCGCCCCAAACCTCCATACCCTTCACATCGATAACATCAATCCGGGAACCATTGCCCGGCATCCTGATGCTGCAAGGGCTGCCTTAGAAGCAATTATCCATGGGCATACCGCAGGAGATGTAGCCGCTTTTGGGATGGAAAGCGCCGATCCTGTCGTGATACATGCAAATAATCTTAAAGCAACCTCTAATCAGGTGATGGATGCCATTCGAATCGTCAACGAGGTTGGAGGAAACCGGAGAGACGGTATACCTGAACTCCTGCCTGGTTTAAATTTTATTGCCGGACTGGCTGGTGAGACTGCAGATACCTACCGGATAAACCGGGAGTTCCTGGAGAGTCTTTTAGCATCAGATCTTTTCGTTCGAAGAGTTAATATCAGGCAGGTAATGCCTTTTTTTGGGACTCCTGCATATAATACCAATACGCTCTCCCGGTATGACCGGAATTTCCGGTCTTTTAAGGAATGGGTCAGAACCCATTTTGACAGACCGATGCTGCAGAAAGTATTTCCTCTTGGTACCGTGCTTTGTGACGTATGGATTGAGAAAGAAGAAACACGAACAGATCCAGCATTCGGCAGACAGATGGGTTCCTATCCAATCCTTATCGGGATACCCGCTGTTATTCCACCCGCGATATCCGGGGATGTCGTTGTCACCGGTTACGGTATGCGTTCACTAACCGGATTCTTTATCCCGATACCGATAAACGGATTGCCTGCTAGGGCATTATTGCACCTCCCTGCCATTGGTAAAAAACGACTGAGTACCATTCTCTCCAAAAGACCGTTTCATTCTCTTGCTGATCTGGAGGATGTTATCGGAAAAACAGAGATAAACCCTCATTATATCTTTACGTCTCCCGAAGCTCCATCACCTTCATGATATCGGTCCGGGTTATGATTCCGATAACCTTCTCATCGGATACGATGGGAATACGACCGATTGCATGCTGACCCATGAGTCTGAGTGCTTCTATTACCGGAGCACGCGGAGGGAGTGTTATGCAGGAAGTACTCATCACATCCACAACCTGCATGGCATCACGGTCAATTGCTGATGCACGGTTCAGATCGGTAAGTGTGATCATGCCCACAAGATGATTATTGGAGATGACCGGAAATCCCAGATGCTTTGTCTGGTACATGAGATCTCTTAACTCAGTTAACGATACCGCAGGTCCGACGGTCATTACCGGGTGTGACATGATATCTCCGGTAGTAACGTCCCGCAGCAGAAACTGGTACCGTGTTGCCTCTGATTCCTGACCTGCTCCGATGTAGATAAAAAATGCAATCAGAATAAGGAAAGGGCTGAAAAAAATGCCGATAAGAGCAAACAGGATGGCAAACCCTTTTCCGACAGCAGACGCAATCGAGGTTGCCTTATGCAGGGGCATTCGGGTTGCAAGGTATGCCCGCAGTATTCTGCCCCCGTCCATGGGAAATGCCGGAAGGAGATTAAAGATGAAGAGAATGATGTTCATTATCGCAAGATAGCCGATGCAAAAAATTACAACACCTGCAACAGCGGTATTACTGATGAGAAGATCTGCGATGTATACCATAATAAAACAGAGAATCCCTATGAGAAGGCTCATAAAAGGGCCGGCTGCTGCCATCCTGCACTCAAGTTCGGGTTGCATCTCTGTTTCGGTCATTGCAGCAACACCCCCTATCATCAGCAGGGTAATGCTCTCAATCTTCATCCCTCCTCTTATTGCCATAAGAGAGTGGGCAAGTTCGTGAAGGTACACTCCGATGAAAAGTGAGACAGCAACGAACCCTCCGAGGATGTAAGGCAGGGGAGGGATTACCATGAGCGATGTATCAATCGGGATATGGATTATTTCGCTGACAAACGAGACACTATACTCGATATTTGTACCGATCAACCAGGCAAAGAGAGGAATTATCAGTAAAAATGTGAAATGAATCAGGACCGGTATTCCAAAGAGTGTCCCGATCCGAAAAGAGCCCTCCATAAAGAGTACATTTTTTACTTATCTGGTATATATGTTCAAATGGTATCATGAGGACACAGATCACAGATCTTATCGGTCTGCGGGTATACACCGAGAGTGGGGTATATGTCGGTGAAGTGGAGGACATCGTGCTTGATATTGATGCAAAACGCATAGATGGCCTTGCCATAGGATCCTTGAACAAGGATCTCATTGATGTGAAGAAGCATAAAGGAATCAGGATTCCATACCGGCTGGTAAAGAGTGTTTCAGATGTGGTTGTCCTTCGGAATATTCCTGCCATGTTTAAGGGCAGCCAGATGGAGTGAGGATGCGTCTGCCCGGTGAGGATATCAAAAAAAGAGAAATATATGGAGACCTACGGGCAATAGCGCCGGTTTTTATCAGGCTTGATGGACGGTCTTTTCACCGGCTTGCAAAAGATCTGGAACTAAAAAAACCATTTGATGAAGAATTTTCTTCCATAATGGAAGGGGTATGTACTCATTTTATGCGGGAGAGTGGATTCTCCCCTCTTTTTGCCTATACTTTCTCGGATGAGATCAATATATATTTAAAAATACTCCCATTCAATGGCAGGATAGAAAAATTGGATGCTGTTTCTGCTTCCTATGCTGCTTCAGCATTTACCATCCTCTCAAGGATTGACCATCCCGTTGCCTTTGATTCCCGGATTATTCCCCTGCACGAGGATCAGGTCCGTTCATACCTGATATGGCGACAGAATGAAGCATGGAGAAATCACATCAACTCCTATAGCCAACACGCCCTCCTTTTGGAGGGATATTCGTCATCGCAAACCGCAGAGATGTTATTTGGCATTCCTGCCAATAAACTCCATGATATGATGTTTTCCCGGGGAATCAATCTCGCAAAGACTCCTCCCTGGCAGCGCCGGGGAATCATGGTAGCATCTAAATCTATTCAAAAACAGGGATATAATAAAAAAACTAAAACAGAAACAATAACGACCAGAAATACTATCTATTCCAATAGAGATCTTCCGCTCTTTTCTTCAGAAGAAGGAGAGGTCTATATTAACTCATTACTTGCGTAGATAGAGATTAAAGGGATCTCCGTTTTTCATAGCCATTCAGAAAAAACGCTTGCAATCCGCCTTGTTGATTGCGGGAGTGATAATGCAGAACTTGTCGGGATTGCTGCATTGACCTCGCCGTACTATGATATCGAACAGTATGGCATCTTTTTCGATGCTTCACCAAGGCACGCTGATCTTCTGATGGTCACCGGGGCAGTGAGACGAAACATGGCATTTGCACTCAAAAAAAACCTGTCATGCAACTCCCAATCCCAAACGAGTCATGGCTGTTGGCGATGATGCCTGTTATGGTGGGTTGCATATTCATATGCGATAGTCGGTCCTGTCAAGGACTGTATCCCGGTTGATAGAGAGGTACCCGGCAACCCCCCTGAACCCCGGACAATTATCAGGGCATTATTGGCGCTTATGCGATCATAACCCGGGTCAGACCAACAGAAACCCGAGATCCCGTCCTTTAATAAACAAACAGTTTCATTTCAATCCGTTAGTTCAAAAATATTAACGCATTTGCATTGGAATAATGAATTACATAATCCATGTGTGATTCGGGATAAAAAACTGGTAATACCAGACAATTGTACCTTTTTCGTTTATTACCTGAAGAAATTTAGTTTTTCAATAATACTTTTCAAATTGCCGGGATTCTGATGAGATCCGGTTCAGATATTCTCTTTTAATTAAAAATTCCTGATATGGTATGGGTATGGATACCATAAAAATACCGGATAAAGGTATCCTCTGGCATAATCTCTCACTACCGGAGGTCACTGAAAAACTGGCTACAGAAGATAATGGGCTGTCAGGAGTAGAGGCAGACTCCCGGTTACGTGAGTTTGGAAAGAACGAACTTCCTGAAGGGAAAAAAATATCAGTTTTCTCACTATTTCTTGTTCAGTTCAGGAGTCCGCTTATCTATGTACTGATATCTGCTGCTCTCCTTTCGTATTTTCTGGATCATCTCACCGATGCAGCATTCATCGGTGTTGTTGTTCTCGTTAATGCAATAATCGGGACGATACAGGAATGGAAAGCAGAACAGAGTGCCAAAGCATTACAGCAACTCTTTCGCATAACTGCAACGGTAACCCGGGATGGGGAAGAGATACAGATTCCTGCCGAAGACCTGGTGCCCGGAGATCTCGTGTACCTTGAGTCGGGATCGCGTGTTCCTGCAGATATCAGGCTGTATAATGCCATTGATTGTTCCATTGATGAATCCATCCTTACCGGTGAGTCTGTTCCGGTCCAGAAAAAGATCTATTCTCTCCCGAAAGATACACCGGTGAGTGACCGGATTAACATGGCTTTTGCCGGTACTACGGTGGTTCGTGGATTTACCTCGGGATATGTCACCAGTACCGGGACTGCAACAGAGGTCGGAAAGATTGCATCTGCAGTCGCAGAGACCGGAGTGACAAAACCACCACTCGTTATCAGGATGGAGAAGTTTTCACAGCATATTGCCATTGCCGTTTTAATTGCATCGGCAATCCTCGGGATTATTGCTGTACATCAGGGTATGGGCATCATCGATGTATTCTTCTTCGCTGTAGCTCTTGCCGTATCGGCAATACCGGAAGGGCTTCCCGTGGCACTCACTGTTGTTCTCTCTATTGCGGCATACCGGATGTCTCAACGCCATGTTATTGTCAGGAAGATGACGGCGGTTGAGAGTCTTGGTTCCTGTACCTTAATTGCGAGTGATAAGACCGGGACTCTTACCGTTAATGAACAGACCGCACATATTGTTTATCTTTTTGGAAGAGAACACTATGAAGTATCAGGAACCGGTTACAACGGGATCGGCATCATCACTACTCCTGATGGCAGGAATCCAGGTGATCCTGATCTCACCCGGATTCACCGGCTCTGTTATATCGCGACACTCTGCAGTGAAGCAAAACTGAAACGTTCTGCTGATACCTGGATATACACAGGAGATCCCATTGATGTTGCATTCCTGGCGTTAGCGCATAAAGCCGGAATCGATACCAATGACCTGATAAGAAAGGTTCAACGGCCACTTTTCATACCATTCGAAGCAGAACGCAGATATTCAGCAGTCGGATTTATTGAAGGTACCAGTACCCGGTTTGGAATGAAAGGAGCAGCTGAATCAGTTCTGCCTCTCTGTGTATCGGTTCAGACTTCTGATGATACCGTTCCTGTCAATCATGCCGAACTTCTCTTAACAGCCGAAAAACTGGCAGCTGAAGGATATCGTGTTCTTGCCGTTGCAGAGGGAATTTCACCGGGAATCCCTGAAGATCCCCTTGCAACAGAACTTCCCCCTCTCGTTCTTTTAGGTTTTGTCGGATTTATTGATCCGGTTCGTACAGATGCACAAGAGGCGGTACGGGCCTGTCAACGAGCCGGGGTGACGGTGGTAATGGTTACCGGAGATCATCCTGCAACAGCTCTTTCCATCTCAAAGACCCTTGGTATTGCAGAAGCAGAATCACAGGTTCTTACCGGAAAAGAGATAGATGAACTGGGTTCGTTTACGATACCTGAATTCTTTGATCTGGTTTTAAAAGCACGGGTATTTGCCCGGGTAACTCCGATTCAAAAACTGGCTATAGTTGATGCTTTAATTAAGATGGGCCATTACGTGGCAGTTACCGGTGACGGGGTGAATGATGCACCTGCTCTTCGTCGTGCCCATATCGGTGTAGCCATGGGATCCGGTACAGATATTGCCAAGGATAATGCAGCAATGATAATCACTGACGATCGTTTCTCATCCATTGTTGCCGGTATTGAAGAGGGCAGGTTTGCCTATGATAATATCAGGAAAGTGACCTGCCTCCTGGTATCAACAGGAGCTGCAGAGGTTATCATGTTTACCTGCTCACTTCTTGCAGCACTCCCGCTTCCTCTCCTCGCAGTCCAGATCCTCTGGTTAAATCTCGTCACAAATGGCATCCAGCATATCGGACTTGCTTTTGAACCCGGCGAAGAGAATGCTATGAACCGGCCACCACGGCCGCCCTCCCAGGGCATCTTTAACCGTCTCATGGTGAGTGAGATCCTCATCTCTTCCCTTGTGATGGGGATGATTGGGTTTGTTACCTGGTATCTGCTGCTCTCTCTTGGTTATGATGAGGATACCGCCAGAAACCTGGGTTTATTACTCTTTGTTCTCCTGGAGAACGTTCATGTCTTTAACTGCCGTTCTGAACATCTGTCTGTATTTCGTATGCCGTTTCGACGGAATCTTTTCCTGGTAGTTTCTGTTATCGGAGCGCAGGCAATACATCAGCTGGCGATGCATATCCCCATCCTTCAGGAGGTTCTTGGATTGCAGCCGGTCGGACTCAAAGAATGTATTGTTCTCCTTGGCATGGCATGTATCGTGGTTGTTGTAATGGAAATATTCAAACGGGTATGGGCAAAAAAAGAGCAGGTATCCCGTCTGTAATGAACGAGAAAAATTCCATGAAGAATTTGGATCCCGGGTTGAGAGGGATTATATTTTTCTTCATTTTTTCCCAGATAAATCCTTAAAAATTTCCGGTTTATTACTTTCCTAAACCATAGTATCCTTACAGATAATGGCATGTAACCGGAAGATATGAACTAGATCCTGGATTTCTTTATTCATGCAAAGGGATTAGAGGGTATTATGATATATGAGGTTCTATCCTAGTAAGAGGACTGGAACGGCTATCTCTGAAGCAATCAACAGGGCAGGAAAGAGATGACATTTTTTCAATATGCTACGTGCACAAAAGAAGAGATAGAACAATATCTGGACACAACTCTTTCTCACGGAATAACAGATTCTTCAGCAGAGAAGCGTCTCCGGGATAATGGCTTAAACGAGATAACTGCCGACAGGGTTTCCAGGTGGCAGATTGCGATTCGGCAGTTTAAATCTCCTTTCATCTACCTCTTGCTCTGTGCGGCCGGTATTGTCTCTATCATCGGTGAATACATCGATGCCAGTGTGATCGTTGGATTTGTTGCCATCAATACGCTTCTTGGATTTTATCAGGAATATCGATCGGAACAGTCACTCCGTGCGTTACAACAATTTATCTCACCAAGAGCCAGTGTGTTGCGGGATTCCTCCTGGCATATCATCGATTCCCGTAATCTTGTCAGGGGTGATATCATCAGCATCAGGACCGGTGATCTGGTACCTGCTGATGTCCGGATTCTTGATGCAGATCAATGTATCGTTGACGAGACAACACTGACCGGTGAATCTATTCCTGTTCAAAAAATTTCTGATTCTTTGAAAGAGATACCAAATAGCCTGTATGAAAGCCACAATCTCTGTTTTAGCGGCACCTCTGTTGTTGGTGGGAGTGCGGTTGCTGTCGTTGTAAAGACCGGTACAGAGACTGCAATGGGTAAAATTGCTTCTTTAACCGTAGAGACAACGAAAGAGAGTGAGTTTTCCAGGGGCATCGGACGATTCAGTTCGTTTATTCTCAGGTTAATCCTCGTAACCCTTGTGTTTGTATTTGTTGTAAATCTCCTGATAAAAGGTGAAGGGGCTGATCTCCTGCAATTACTGGTCTTCTGTATCGCCCTTGTTGTCAGCGTGGTCCCTGAAGCTCTTCCGGTCGTAACAACCGTTTCACTCTCCCGGGGAGCTTTAATGATGGCCAGACAGAACGTTATCGTCAAACGTCTCTCGGCAATTGAGGACATAGGGGGTATTGAAATACTCTGTTCTGATAAGACCGGAACACTCACAGAGAACACCCTTCAGGTAACCGATCTCTCTCCCGGAGCGGATCCGGATCTTATGTTTTATGCTTCACTGACGGTTTCAGAACGTAAAGAGAAGACAGAACCGTTTGATATCGCCATTGATAAGAAAGTAAAAGAGATACCTGGTGGCGATAATTCTACCCTCACCCGCCTGGCTGAGATTCCGTTTGATCCCGGAAGAAGACGCAACACGGTTCTTGTTCATTCTGAATCCGAAACCTTTATGGTAGTCAGGGGTGCTCCCGAAGTACTCATCCATCTCTCCTGTTCACTGACCGATGAAGTAAGAGACAGACTAAATACCTGGATTTTTGAGAAGGGGCAAGCCGGACAACGAACGATAGCACTTGCAAAAAAGAATTTTCCTTCAGTCAAAGAGTCTCTTACTCCTGATGATGAGAAGGATCTCCGGTTTCTCGGGATGATTGCATTTACTGATCCCATTAAACCCTCAACATTTCATGCTATACAGAAAGCAAAACAACTGGGTGTTCAGATTAAGATCATTACCGGAGACAGCCCTCTGGTTGCCGGTGCCGTAGGAAAAGAGATAGGTTTGATTGATGATCCCGGTCATGTTCTCTCTGGTGCAGATCTTCTTGAGATCCCTGTTGATACACGTGCCCGTACAATCCTCGATCATGCTGTAATAGCCCGTGTTACTCCTGAACAGAAGTATGAGATTATCGAGATCCTCCAAAAGACTCATACCGTTGGTTTTCTTGGGGAGGGCATCAATGATGCACCAGCACTCAAACTCGCCGGAGTATCAATGGTTGTTGAGAGCGCTTCAGATATCGCTCGTGAAGCAGCCGATGTTATTCTTCTGGCCAAAAACCTTGAAGTGATAATCGACGGAATCCAGAGTGGGAGGGCGGTTTTTGCGAACAGTATCAAGTACTTAAAGGCAACACTGGCTTCTAACTTCGGTCACTTCTATGCCATTGCAATCGGTTCCATGTTTATTAGTTTCCTGCCCATGCTCCCGCTCCAGATCCTTCTCGTTAATCTGTTGTCAGACTTTCCCATGATAACCATCGCTACCGATACCGTTGATGAGGCTGAGATAGAAAAACCAGGTAAATACGAGATAAAAGGAATAGTACTCATTGCAACCCTTCTCGGGGTTGTTATCACGGTCTTTGATCTCATGTACTTTGCATTTTTTTTCCACCAGGGCGAACCGGTACTTCAGACAAACTGGTTTATCGGAAGTATCCTTACAGAACTTGTCTTCCTCTTCTCGATACGGAGCAGACTGCCGGTATACCGGGCAAAACGTCCTTCAGGATACGTGATGGTACTGACCGGTATCGCAATCGTATGTACCATTCTTCTTCCGTATACAATATTCGGCCAGGTAATCTTTCACTTTAGCCCGCCGACGATGATGCATCTGGGTATCATACTGGGCCTCGTCGGTGCCTTCTTTGTCTGTTCTGAACTGGTCAAGACGATGTACTATCGCTATGTTGCCGACCTGTAATTTTTTCACTAATAAACTGACACAACCCGTCTTACCGGAAGGGTTTTCATAGAAACGGAACGGGATTTTACAGGAGAAAACCATATAGCCTCCATGAGATCCCTGAATTTTTTATACTGTTTGTATTTCTTCTCGTACTCATTCCCTTCAATGTTATTGCAGTTCAAACACCACCTGCTCAGTTCTTTTGCATTCAGACAACAAAACATAGGTGGAATTTATCCCTGTTGTAATCAGGGGAGGAATCAATGAAGAGATTGGATATGAACTCGGTAAGATTGGCAGTGAACAATTCGATTCGATCCTTGTTTTATTCGATGATCCAATATAGGGAAAAGCAAAAGAATTATACATCAGCCGGTATGACACAGTCCTTTATCATCGCATGAAAGGTATTAAAAGGGCCTATAATCTCGCAGAAGATGATTATTTATGATGCTTCCTTTCCGGTCTCTATTACACGCTTCCCCTTCTGTTCTGGAATCTATTTCCCTCCGGCATCCACGCAGGACGGGCATGCAATAGCCGGGAGAAACATGGAGTGGTCATATAATCCTGATCTTGACATTTTTACCGATATTGAAAATGCAATACAGAAGGGCTCATTACCGATGAGATGGTATCCCTTAACCCTGTTATCGGGATATATCCAGAGGAAGGCTACGCAACGCTTGTTATTGGAACAACCGACCTGCTCAACGGTGTTGTTGACGGAATAAATGAGAAAGGACGGTATGTCGCCTTTCTTCAGGATGGCGATACATTCAATGATCCTTGAAGCAGCCTTGCCAGAGGCACAACCACCGGACTGAGATTCATGCAGGTTTTACGGTCACTTCTTGAGCATTGTGCCAATGTTGACGAAACGAAGAGGCAGTTCGAAATAAGCCACTTTTCCATGCCGTTTATGGGACAGCATTTCCTTATCTGCGATGATACAGGAGCTGCTGTAAACGCCCATTGCTTCCTGACCAGGGGATATAAAGAAACGCTCATTGCATTTTGACCACCCTATTTAAAGACAAATGTCGATCCTCCTATAAAAAAATGCAGGTTCTGAAGGTGTCATGACAGGGGGAACGGTTCGACTGCTCTGAACCGTAGTACCTGATCTGACTGAGAGATCAATGACGGTTCGGTTTTTTTGCGAGATGGCCCTATCCGTGATCAACAATATAAAACACACGATCGTATCCTCTCTCCACCGTTTACCTTCACGTTAGATAAGGAATCATAAGGTGCTCATGTACAGAAGACAAAAAAACGGTATAAAATAAGAGAGGTTCTCTATAATCCTCCGTTCTACTTTTTGTTTAAAACGAAAATAGGATGTAGTGTTTATAGGAGCGGATAACTCAGAGTATCACATCAACCTTATCTTGAAACCTCAGATGATTTCAGCGTGGAATTTTCATACACTTAAAGTCCCCATTGCACGAGGAAAATGCTTCCTTTTCCTGATTATTCAGGCATCATCTGACTTTTTTTATTTGGAAAAATGTGTGATTAAAGGCTTATACGGTATCTCAATTATCTGGTGACCTGCCAAACCCGATATCCCCCAAAAAATAATACGATATTCTCGTGCTCTCCGTCACTTCCATTCGCAGGTAAAGGTATCTCTATTTTATCCTTGCACCATCACCCATACAGACAACAAGATCATCAGTATAGATGGTATGGGAGAGAAGTGCATGAAGCACTCGTATCGCAATGTGGATCCTGTCAGGTCTGATGGTTTTCATGTATCCAATCTTTGTCACGGCACGTTCTATGGTATAAATACGAAGAAGAAGTTCACGATCTTCGCTTTCTTTGGGAAGAATACCTGTATCACCAACAACAGCGAGGTATGAAGAGAGAAAACTTCTGGTCACACAGAATAACCAGTAATCAACCCAGGGTTTTAAATACACAATATCTTCCGGTCGTATCAGGGTTTTCTGGGAAAACATACTATGTGTTGAATAATAAAGAGACCATATCATACCGGCAACATCCCGCAACGGACTGTATTTTCCCATTCTTTCAGAAATGGTCTTGTTTGAATCTCCCTCAAAGTTTATGATAATAAAATCTTTTCCGGTAAACTGGAGATTTCCAAGATGATAATCGCCATGAATCCGGATCTTTTTGGTAATGATCTTCTTTTTTATAAGTGGCTGCAACTCTTTTTTGAGAACCGGCTCGGTTGAGATGAGATCAAAAATACTATCATGATGGATGTCTGGAATATCCGGTAAAGATGACTGCAGATCCCGTAACAGTAAGCGGATCTGACTCTGGAAGGATTGGTACAGTGACCGCTGATACAGGAGAGAAAATGATTCAGGAGCAAATTCAGGTTTTTGAGATGATGCAAGTGCAAGATGCAATTCCCCGGTCCGCGTACCCAGTATATCCATCATGTAGATACAGAATGGCCCGATGATCTCCTCGACCATCTCTAATCCTTCAGGTCTGCCCGGCAGAAGATCAAAGGGAGTAATGGAACGAATGCTGAGATCTTCCCGCTTGGAAAGAACTGCATTGAAATAACTGCTGACGGCATCCTCGGCAAAAAGAATGCCGTTTCCTTTCGTCTCACCGATCTCCTGTACAATCCCAATAACTCTGAGTTCGGCTTTTGGTTGTTTATACTCTATAGAACCGGCGTATGTCGGACAGTTTCTGAAATCTGTCTCTTCATTGAGAAAACGCAGCATATCTATTGCCGGATTGATACCTTCTTCCAGTGAACGGTACAACTTTAATGACAATCCATTCATGGTGATAACAAACTCGCATACTCCCTTTCCGGCATGTAATACCGGATCTGCCTTTTCCATCTGATCCCGGAGAAGATACCGGTATTTCCGTTCGATGTTAATTCTTATCAGTCCATTCTTTCCCCGAATCATCTTTCTGCTGATGAGAAGATTAAGAAGAGACTCCCGAAATGTCTGATCAAAATAACTCTCACATAAAATGCCTTCCTGACAACCATTGGTAAGGCGGGTGATAATATACTCTGGAACTTCCCTGATTATGATCTCTGCAGGTTCTCCGGATACAAAAAATACCGGTATAAAGACAAGCCGCGAGGTACTATCTGCGAAAATCTCTTTAAGAATGATGAGATCTGATGGATCCAGATGCGACTCACCCAATGGAATCTGCTCGATAATCTCCAATCTTCCAGGACCCTGTCTTTCCCATCGGATCTCATTCCACCGCTTCATGTACGACTGAATCGTCGCCTCGATTAATCGCTCCTGTCCCGGTGCAAAAAATCCGTCCCTTTTATCACGCAACGTGATTGAAGGTATTAATCTCATGAAATGCTTCCGATCGGTAATTATTTGTTCTTGAAACAGGAGCCAGTAATAATCGTGGGGGCCAAGGGTGAGGGTGTAGGGATCTTTTCCAATCTGCGGAAATTTATTGCTGCTGAATATCTCAATCGGTATTATTCCAGCAAAACCGGCGAGATCCAGCTGAACGTACTGAGTTGTTTTTGCAAGATTGACAATAATCAGTATTCGATCATCCTTATATCCCCTGAAAAATGCAAGAACCTTTGGATTTTTTGTATTAAGAAAACTAATTGTACCCCTGCTAAAAGCCCTGTAACTTTTTGTCAGACTAATAAGATGCTTCATCCACCAGAGAAATGACGATGAATTTCGTTGCTGATTCAAAACATTTACTGCGAGATAATGATACTCAGGATCAATGATAACCGGAAGGTAGAGTTGTTGTGGATTTGAGCGTGAGAACCCGGCATTGATATCTGAGTTCCACTGCATGGGAGTTCTCACCCCGTTGCGGTCTCCCAGATAATAATTATCACCCATCCCAATCTCTTCACCATAATAGATGATGCCGGTTCCCGGAAGGGAGAAGAGAAGTACATTCATGAGCTCCATCTCTCTCCGGTCATTTCTCATGAGCGGAGCCAGTCTTCTCCGGATACCCAGATTGATCCGCTGATGGGGATCTTTTGCATACACCTGGTACATGTAGTCACGTTCTTGATCAGTTACCATCTCAAGGGTAAGTTCATCATGATTTCGCAAAAAAAGACCCCATTGACAGGATTCAGGTATGGGAGGTGTCTGTTCGATGATATCGGTTATCGGGTAACTGTCCTCCATCCTCATCGATAGAAACAATCTGGGCATGAGAGGGAAATGATATGCCATATGGGCTTCATCGCCGTCACCGAAATAATCTGCTGCATCTTCCGGCCATTGGTTAGCCTCAGCAAGCAGCATACGATTTTTGAATGTACTATCCACATGAGCCCGTAAATCCCTGATAAACTGGTGTGTTCCAGGAAGATTTTCACAATTTGTTCCCTCTTCCTCGAAAAGGTACGGCACCGCATCAAGTCGGAGACCGTCTACTCCAAGACCAAACCAGAAATCAACTACATCGAAAATGGCATTCCGAACAGCCGGATTTTGATAATTCAGATCAGGCTGATGAGAGTAGAACCGGTGCCAGTAATATGATTCCGCAACCGGATCCCAGGACCAGTTCGAGGATTCAAAGTCCTTAAAAATGATACGGGCATCTTTGTATTTCTCAACCGTATCATTCCATACGTAAAAATTCCTCCATTTACTTCCTTTTTTTGATCTTCGTGCACGCTGGAACCATGGATGAGTATCAGAGGTATGATTCATACACAGTTCTGTGATAACCCTGATCTCTCTTTTATGTGCATCTTTCAAAAACAATTCAAAATCCTGCAGTGTGCCGTAATCAGGATGGACACCATAATAATCAGAAATATCATATCCGTCATCTTTCAGTGGAGAAGGATAAAACGGGAGCAACCATAGAGCGGTAATGCCAAGATCCTTTAAATAATCCAGTTTTTCAGTCAGGCCGACAAAATCGCCGATTCCATCACCGTCACTGTCATAAAAGGCCCTGACATGTACCTCATAAATTATGGCATCTTTGTACCATTCAGGATCATCTTCGCATAAAACCGATGTTTTTACTCGTTTCCTGCCTTTTCCCATTGATTCGTCTCTCCTCAATACTGAACAGGGAAGCATGATTCTTCATGTTTCTTTACCATAAAGTGATTCCGATACATAACTTATGGTTGTTATTTTAAATAAAAATTCAGCAGGTTCCAGGTAATATTTCCGGGTAGCGGGGATATCAGGACTGATTCTTACCGGTTTGTGTTCCCTTCAATCCTGATGGTACCGTATGTATCCGAATTATTGAGGATTATATCATTTATTTGTGAATCAAAGGTTCTCTTTTCATGAAATATTTTTCTGTTTCATTAATTTTGCATGATGGCACCTTCATGGTGTCTCTTGATAAATTCCCTCTTTTTGATAATCTCTCTTATATTCGTCCGTAAATAGCAGTAAGATTTAACAGCATATCTGATATCCCGGAATGCAGCTCGTCCGGTGCAAGTCTCCAGCACCAGTTACCGATATCTATCCCGGGTCTGTTCATTCTCGATTCTTCGCCAAGGCCCAGCAGATCCTGAACCGGCAGGATTACCGTATCAGCACGACTCATCATTGCAAGCCGTATCAGGTCCATATGTATGGTATCTGCAGACAGATCTCTTCCAAAATACAAAGACAGGTTCTTCTTCTCAGTTTCTGAAGCCTCGGTTGCGAACCATGCCTGTATCGGATTGTTATCATGGGTACCGGTGTATAAAATCCGGTTTTTGGAGACATTATGCAGGATGTAGGGGTTGTCAGCCATGCCCTCTTCAAACGCAAATAAAAGGACAGCCATTCCGGGAATTGAAAATTCCTGCATGATCTCTCTGACATCCGGAGTAATAATGCCAAGATCCTCGGCAATGAGGGGGAGAGAAGGGATTTTCCTGGCCAGTGTCCGTAAAAAATCTCTTGCCGGTGCCTCTTTCCAAGTTCCCTGTATGGCAGTTTTAAAACCGGCAGGAATCTCCCAGTACCCGACAAGACCCCTGAAATGATCGATCCGCAGATAATCAATCTGCAAAAGAAGGTGTTTTATTCTGGCTACCCACCATGAAAATTGATCCTTTTGTATCATATCCCAGTTATAAACAGGATTATTCCATACCTGTCCTGTCGCACTGAAATAATCAGGGGGGACACCTGCTACGACAGTCGGCTTGTACTGATTATCCAGCTGAAAAAAGCCGGGGTGTGACCAGACATCAGCACTGTCATAGTCGATATAGATAGGGATATCTCCAATCAGAAAAATTCCTGCATCTCTGCATCGATCCCGAACCCGGTTCCACTGGATAGAAAAAAGATACTGAAGAAACCGTTCCTTTTCAAATACATCTGATTCTTTATTCCTGATATTTTCAAGGATGATATCATCGGGATCGAGTAATTCCGGGGGCCAGTCACCCCACAAGGAAGGAGCATACCTTTTTCTCAATACCATAAACAGGGCATACCGATCCAGCCACCATGCATTCTTCTGACAAAACCTCATAAATTCCTGAGAACTTCCCCGATCTCTGAACCGATGATATGCACGATTGAATAGTCGTTCCTTATATGAAATTACAGCATCAAAATCAACCTGAAACTGAGGGAAAACCGGAACAGGAGAAAGATCCGGTTCATCCAAAAAACCATCGGTAACCATTTGTTCCGGACTAATCAGAAGAGGATTATTGGCAAAGGCTGAAAGAGCATGATAGGGTGAGTTGTCATACCTGCGATCTGTCGGGTGAATCGGGAGTATCTGCCAGTATCTCTGTCCCGCATCGAGAAGAAATTGTATAAATGCATCTGATGCAGGCCCAAGATCACCGATTCCGAACCGTGTTGGAAGAGAGGTAATATGAAGAAGAAGTCCGTTTCCTCGTGTAATCATTGCTAATTCACCGTCCTACAAAGGACAGGTATATAAAACAAGTTAAATGTTTCGCACGAGATACCGTTCCCATCACACCCCCGGTTGTATTTACAAACCCGGATGTATGTTGATAATGAAAAGAGAAGATGTTAATCAGCCTTCGATGACTGGTGTGACGCCATTGCTGTAAGAAGGGTTCGAACGACATCCGTTGATAACACACTGTATGTGGCAACTGAGGGTTGTGATCCAACTTTAATGGTAACTGCCTCAGGGGGGAGTGCGGTAAATACATCTTCATCAGTCCGGTCATCACCAATGGCAAGAACAAATTCGCAGGGCCGGTCCTGCATCCAGTGACGTACCACGACTCCCTTGTTGATATCTACATTTTTGATCTCAAGCACTTTGTGTCCTTCCAGAATCGTGAGATTGAGATTGGTTGTTCGCATTAAGAGATCCTCCCGCAGTTCGATCACCCGTATCCCGGCAAGTGCAGTATCGGCTTTTCGATAATGCCATGCCAGGGAATAATCCTTCTCTTCAATAAAAGAACCAGGTGTCCGGTCGGTATATACCTCAAGAATTGGCCTTATCTCTTCTTTCCAATCTCCGTTGGCCTTCTTATTCAGTTCCCAGTTTTTCCGGGGTTTTTTTAACCAGACGCCATGTTCTGCAACCAATCCGATTCGATATGATCCAAACCAGGACGTAAGTAACGCCTTATCACGTCCACTGATAATCACGATATGGTTGGCAGGATCCTGTACAAGCAACTCAAGGAGAGAGAAGAGTTCCTTATCAGGTTGTGCTGCCTGGGGGGTTTGTGCCAGAGCAACAAGGGTTCCGTCATAATCCAGGAACAATAACCGGGCCGAGGCATGGTGGAACCGGGTAACTATCTCCTGCATTTTAAAAGCATCTATCCTGGTTGACGAGAGTAATTCCTGTTCTTGTTTTACGCAGAAGAGAACATGCAAAAAATCAGATGTCCATCTGGCAAGATCATACCGTTTGAGCCGATCCTGCATAATTCTGATTCGTTCCTTTTTTTCTTCCTTTGGGATCATCAGGGCATCGTAAATGGCTGTTGAAAATTCCTGAATATCATTTGGGTTTACTAACAGCGCTTCTCCAAGTTCTTTTGCAGCCCCGGCAAATTCACTTAAGACTAAAAATCCATCCTCATTCTTTTTTGTTGCCAGATACTCCTTTGCCATCAGGTTCATCCCGTCTCGTACGGGAGTTATCAGGGCAATATCTGCAGTTTTATAGATCGCCAGCAGCCGTTCGAAAGGAAGGTAAGTAAACATATACCTGACCGGGGTCCAGCTCAACGTTCCGAATATCCCATTTATCCGTCCAACCAGATAATCTACTTCCTGTTTTAACTCGGCATAATGATCAATATGGATGCGTGAAGGAACGGCAACGAGGATAAATGTGACCTGTTCATGTAATTCTGGATGGGCAGTCAGAAACGCTTCAAATGCATGTAACCGAAGGGAAACGCCCTTGGTATAATCAAGGCGATCTATCGAGAGGATGATCTTTCGATCATGTACATCGTTCCTGATCTGCTGTATTTCATCATGAACCGCAGGAGTATCTGAGAGGGTTGCAAACCGGTTGTAATCAATACCCATAGGAAAGGTATCAACCTGTAAAAATCGGTCCGGTAATTGGATTTTTAATTTTTCAGAGTCGTATCCAAGTATTTTTCTGGTTGTTGCAAGAAAATACTGGACATAGTCAATGGTATGAAATCCTATCAGGTCTGCACCCACCAGGCCTGATAATATCTCCCTTCTCCATGGGATAAGCCTGAACAACTCAAACGGAGGAAAGGGGATATGAAGAAAAAAACCAATCGTTGCATCAGGGATCTCCTTCCTGATCATCTGGGGGAGAAGCATCAGGTGGTAATCGTGAATCCAGATGATATCACCGGTTTTGTACGTGGCACAGACAACGTTACAAAAATTCGAATTAACATCTGCATACACGTTCCATAGATCAGGGTTATAACTGGCATACTGATAAAAATAATGAAACAGGGGCCAGACAGCCTGGTTACAAAAGCCATTGTAATACCCTTCATACTCCTCTTTGGTAAGATACACCGGTTTGCAATGAACTTTCTGTAACTGCTCCCGGATGATTTTTTCATCCCCCTGTTCAATCTCACGGGTAACAAGACCCGGCCATCCAATCCACAGAGAAGTATATGTCTGATATATTGAACCAAGCCCGGTGGCAAGTCCACCGATACTCTCCTGAACAATGATCGAGTTCTCCTCTTTTTTAATGGTAATAGGGAGCCTGTTAGAGACGATAATCAGGCGGTTCATAGAGAGCATGCAGCATACTCAATATTATAGGTATCGAAATAGGGATGGGAAAAAAGAAGAGAACAAATGGGTAAACTCCGGATGAAAAATCCGAATTTTCTTCAAAACCGCTTCTCTAAACCGGGATATAAGAAAAGAAATAATGACCGGTTTTTTCAAGATGATGATTAATATCGGTTATATCCCCTTCTTCCGGAACCTTCGGGAGTATATAATCTGATAATCTTGCCTTTTCCCAGTTTTACCGTTCCGATACTCTTTCCCTGCATCTTCTGGATGATCTGATCCGTATGCTCACGGGGAACGTCAACCAGTGAATACGTGCGAAATATTTTGATTGCTCCAATCAGTCTTCCCGGAATCCCGGTCTCACCTGATATTGCCCCGACAATATCTTTTGGTCTTATCTTTTGTTCCTTTCCAAAATTAAGATGAAGAGTATCCATGCCGGGTTCGAGGCTCGTAAACCCCTTTTTCTGGTACTCACTATTCATCTCATGAAAATCCTGGGGTATCTCCTGGTCATCGGTCCTTTTTGATCCAATCTCTCGTTTGAGCAGGGCTGCTGCAATATCGAGTGAAGAGTAGTTATCAAGCATAATCCGTTCAACAATCTCGATATAACGATCATTATCGCCCTCATCAATACCAGTCTTAATAGAACCGATGAGATTTGAGATCTTCATCTCTTCAACATCAGCAGGAGTTGGTAAGGGAATCTGTGTTATCCGGATCCGTGCAAATCTCTGGATAGATTTTAATTTATAGATCTCCTTCGGCCCGACAAAGGTGATTGCACGTCCGTTTCTTCCTGCCCGGGCAGTTCTTCCGATCCTGTGTACATAATACTCAACATCCTGCGGAACATCATAATTAATGACAAGATCGACATCATCAACATCGATACCCCTGGCAGCTACATCGGTTGCAACAAGCAGATCGATTGTTCCGGCACGGAACTTTGCCATAACCCTGTCCCGTTGCATCTGCTTCAGATCCCCATGAAGGGCCTCTGCAAAATAACCGCGGGTCTGGAGATGAGTGGTAAGCTCATCAACCTCCATCTTTGTGTTACAAAAAATGATAGCAAGTTCGGGATCATCCATGTCAATGAACCTGCAGAGAATCTCAAACTTGTCTCTGTTCCGGACCTCCAGGTACTGTTGTTCCACCTGGGGTACCGTCATCTCCTTATGTATAACCTTCAGAAATTCAGCATTATTCTGGAATCGTGCAGAAATCTCCTGGATTGGTCTTGGAATTGTCGCAGAGAACATGATGGTCTGCCGGGACGTTGGTGTTTCAGCCAGGATTGTCTCGATATCTTCACGAAAACCCATATCCAGCATCTGGTCTGCCTCATCAAGGATGACCATTGAGATGCTGGAGAGATCAATGGATCCCCGACGAATATGATCAAGAATACGTCCGGGAGTACCAACAATAACATGGACCTGTTTCTGTAAAACACGCAATTGGCGCTCTATTGGTTGTCCCCCATATATGGGGAGGATAACCACATTGTGCAGGTATTTCGAGAGACGGGTAAACTCTTCTGCCGTCTGAATGGCCAGTTCCCGGGTTGGTGAAAGGACCAGTACCTGTGTGTACTTACTTAAAAGATCCAGTTTTTCAAAAGCAGGAATGGCAAAAGCAGCTGTTTTACCGGTTCCGGTCTGTGCCTGACCGGTGACATCATTACCACTGAGTATTCTTGGTATTGTTAATTCCTGTATGGGTGTTGGTTCTTCAAAACCCATATCATGTATCGCCTGTAAAAGTTCTGGTGAGATATTGAACTTTTCGAAACTCAAACTATGTTCCATTAATAATATGCCTCCTTTCACATCTTTATGTCTTCTCTGAAGAGACTATGATAACAGCGTATATGAACCGGGAATAATCCGGATACGGAAAGATAATTTAAGGGTATCCCTTTCGGTTATCTGCCGGGATTGCCACAGGGAGTATTCTGGGATCTATGTAAGAGGATCTACCGGGACGATAGCCGCGCATAAATGCTCCCTTACATCCTTGCATTTTTTGGTTTTCTGGTCCTGGGGTGCTTCATCCATCCGGAACTTATTGTGTTTTTTTTAAAAAAAGGAATCAGTAACATTGAAATGATGCAGATAATACTATCGTCCCATCTCTGTTCTTATTATATTCATCCCTGGCAACCGGTCATGAGCCAATCATTACAAGGAAGAAAAACCAGATGTACGATGTATGGTACAGAATAATTCAGATTCGGAGGAATTTCCTGTTCTTAAAGAGAAAACCACGCTCTATATCAAAGACACCTTCCTTGACGGAAGACCTTCTGCCATCCTTATCGATGATACCGGTAGCATCGCTGCCCTCGGAGAAGATGCAAAGCAGCGTAAAAATGAAGCGGAATATATCATAGATGGATCATCTACGCTTGCAATCCCTGGTCTTGTTAATATGCATACCCATGCAGCCATGACACTGCTTCGGGGATATGCTGATGATATGCATCTCCAGGAGTGGCTGACAGAAAAGATCTGGCCAATGGAGGCTCATCTCCTTCCGGAAGATATCTACTGGGGGACAAAACTGGCTTGCCTGGAGATGATACAAACCGGAACCATTGCTTTTAATGATATGTATTTTTATTCAGATATGGCGGTTCAGGCGGTTGATGAAGCAGGGTTAAAGGCGGTTCTTTCTCATGCAATAATTACCTTTGGTGATGAAGATAAGATGGAGAAAGAGATCAAAGGAACTGAGTCTCTTGTATCAGTGGTTCAATCAAAGAATAATCCAAGAATCAGGGCTTCTGTTGCTCCTCATGCCCCTTACACGGTACCGCCGGAACACCTGGAATGGTGTGCTGAATACAGCAGGGAACATGACCTCATGTTGCATATTCATCTCAGTGAGACGGAACATGAAGTTTTGGAAGTTTTGGAAAAATACCAGAAAAGCCCGACACAACTTCTTGATGAGACCGGATGCCTGCATGAAAACACCGTTCTTGCTCATTGCTGCTGGCTTAATAAGGATGAATGCAGACTTATCGGGGAGAGAGGATCCCATGTTGCCCATAACCCGGTAAGTAATATGAAACTTGCAACTAATCGTGCCATGCCCTATCACTGGTTACAGGAAGCAGGGGTGAATGTCGGTCTGGCCACTGATGGTTGTTCATCAAACAACTCACTTGACATGCTCGAAGAGATGAAGGCTGCGACCCTGTTGCAAAAATTTTACTGGAATCAGGATACCCTTCTTCCTGCTGATGAAGCACTTCATATGGCCACGGCTGCCGGAGCAAAAGCCCTTCGTTTTGGAACGGGAAAGATTGAGACGGGTGCACCTGCAGATATCGTTTTGTTATCGTTAAATCATCCCTCCATGATACCGATGCACAATCCACTCTCAAATATTGTCTATGCTGCAAACGGGGGAATGGTAAAGACCGTTCTGTGTAACGGCAGAATACTGATGAAGGATAAGATTATTCCCGGAGAAGATAATGTGTTAGAAATGGCCACGAAATGTGTTGCCGATCTGTTATCACGGGCAGCAGAGAACGGCATCAAATCATAAGATCGGGATACAAAAAATACAGTATCATCTCCTTTCCTCCTTCGGACCAAATATCCTCTACCGGGAATACAATACATTCCCGGAACTCTGCCAGGCAGATAATTGAACACTTAAAACCTCGATGGCCTCAAGGAATGCTTTGGTTTCTGGTTTTATGATAACAACCGGGATATCAACAATCCGTTCAATGAGACTGGCAAGGATTGGTGCGCAGATTATCCCGCCGGCACCATCCTTTTCAGCCCGCACTGCTGAAGTGATACAGTCATCAATGGTATGGGCCGTATACCCCCTTATCGTGTACCGGGTATTGCCTATCGTCGTTGTCTGGTGAGTTATCTCATCAATAAGAAATTTTGCAGCAATAACCGCGATAAGCTGCTCTGTATTCGGTTCAAAGACAGACACAATAGCCTGTAATGTAGATAGACGGGGATCCCGCTGTCCGGATGTTATCTTGTACAGTGTTGCCAGAGAGATCCCGGCCTTTTCAGCCAGGTCCCGAATGGTCATATTTCGTCTCTCAAGTTCCGTCTCAAGAGCCTTCGTGATTCCCATTCTGAAAATATTTTGTGAGAACATGCATTTAAACCAAATGGAATCATACCGGACGGACCGGTATCTCTCTTCCTGCCAAATACTCTTTTACATCACGGATTGTCATCTCTCCGTAATGAAAAACACTGGCTGCAAGGCAGGCATCTGCCTTTCCAAAAACAAACCCGTCATAAAAATGTTCCAGTGTTCCGACACCACCTGAAGCAATCACCGGAATTCTGATACTTTCAGATATCGTCCTCGTTATCGGAATATCAAACCCGTTTTTCGTTCCGTCCGTCTCCATCGAGGTAAGAAGAATCTCACCTGCACCATATGATTCTGCGAGTTTTGCCCATTTTACCGCATCAATACCGGTCGATCGGGATCCTCCGTGTGTCATTACTTCATACCAGCACATCTGACCGTCTGAGAGCTGCACCGGCGTATGGTCATCATATCTGCTCGTGTGCCTTCGTACATCAATGGCCACGACAATACACTGTGTCCCAAATACCTGTGCAGCCTCTTTGATGAGCAGGGGATTCTCTACCGCACTGGTATTGATGCTTATTTTGTCAGCACCGGCACGAAGGGTCATCACAATATCGTCAATTGTCCGGATCCCTCCGCCAACGGTTAAGGGAAGGAACAGCCGGTCTGCAGCACGTCTGATGGTGTCAATAAGCATAGACCTGTTCTCTTTTGAAGCGGTGATATCCAGAAAAACAACTTCGTCAGCTCCCTGCTGATTGTATCGCTCTGCCAGTTCAACCGGATCCCCGGCATCGTTTAATCCCAAAAAATTTATCCCCTTTACTACACGCCCGTCCTTGATATCAAGGCAGGGTATAATACGGCAGGTAACAACCATATATCCATGTTATCGTCTCTTGTATTGACTCTTTTGTAACAAGTCCCCGGGTAATGGAACAATTATTCTTTACCCTTAAACGAGATCAGATTATCCCGTTGATTGTGATTAAACAATAGCTATCCTGATATCAGGTACCTCTTACCAGAGAACAATAGATACCACGTGACTGCATATCTATAAGTAGAAAATTTAATCCCTGATATCGGGAGATAGAGGTTTATATGGATTCAGGAGAACGAAAAATTGCATGGGCCTGGCAGTATATGCCGGTTCTCAGAAAGATTTATGAAAAATTCCAGGAAAAAAAACCGTTGGAGGGCCATATTATCGGGATGGCGCTGCATGTGGAAGCAAAAACGGCAAACCTGGTAAAGACGCTTGCAGCCGGGGGTGCCAAAGTCTACATTACCGGATGCAATCCGCTCTCAACCCAGGACGATGTAGCCCTTGCTCTTGATAACATCGAGAATGTCCGGTGTTTTGCATCACGTGGTTGTTCTGTTTCAGAATATTATGAGAGTATTGATGCTGTTCTGGATGCAAATCCTGATATTACCATTGATGACGGCATGGATCTCATCCACCGCCTCCATACAACGCGAAAAGACCAGATTCAAAATATCATCGGCGGATGTGAAGAGACAACCACCGGCATTCACCGTCTGCGTTCGATGGCTGCAGAAGGGAAGTTATTGTTCCCGGTCATCGCGGTTAATGACACCCCGATGAAGCGTTTCTTTGATAATGTTCATGGAACCGGTGAGAGTGTTCTGACCGCAATTATGACAACCACAAACTGCCTGATAGCAGGAAAATACATAGTTATTGCCGGGTTTGGCTATTGTGGAAGAGGTCTTGCAAGGAAGGCAAGTGGTCTTGGTGCGAAAGTGATAATTACCGAGGTTGATCCACGCAGGGCTTTGGAAGCCCACATGGAAGGGTTTTTTGTCATGACAATGAAAGAAGCGGCAGCTATCGGTGATATTTTTATAACAACCACCGGCAATGCCAATGTCATCAGTAAAGATCATTTTTCATTTATGAAAGACGGGACAATCCTCTCCAACGCAGGACATTTTAACGTTGAGATCGATACCGTATGGCTTGAGAAGAATGCAGACTATATTCTTCGAAGAGAAGGGATTGATAGTTATGTCTTTGGTGACAGGAACCTGCATCTCCTTGCAGAAGGCCGTCTTGTTAATCTTGCAACACCAAAAGGGATGGGTCACCCGATTGAAGTAATGGACCTCTCCTTTGCCCTTCAGGCACTTGGAACCCTATTTATTGCTGATCACGGCGGAGAATTATCCCCTGGTGTTCATGAAGTACCATACGAGATAGATGAGGAGGTTGCAATGCTTAAACTACAATCACTGGGT
Source organism: Methanospirillaceae archaeon (assembly GCA_016926505.1). Classification (GTDB taxonomy): domain Archaea; phylum Halobacteriota; class Methanomicrobia; order Methanomicrobiales; family Methanospirillaceae; genus JAFGOM01. The sequence goes on along the minus strand of JAFGOM010000075.1, from coordinate 1,068 downwards.
CTTTCTATCGATCAACTGAGTGCTGAACAAAAGACCTACATGGCAAGCTGGGATATTGGAACATAACGGTTCTGATATTTCTCATTTTTGCAAAGGGATACATAAGAGAGACTGGTTTGTTTGTTGTAGTCTGAGAAGGACCGGTATCGATGAATATGGTTTCATAAAAAATTTCTGAATCCTTTATAGGAAGGAAGAGAAACAACCTGTGGGGTAGCATTTCATCATTCTGCTCTCCTGATATACAGGCTTTTATCCCGATAGAACCAAATATTATGGTATGGTTCTGTCAAAGAATTCAACGATTCTCGAAGTATTACAAGGCAATCCTATGGCTGCAGACATATTGGGCAGATTTGGCATGGGGTGTATCGGATGTGCAATCGGAAGAGGAGAGACAATTGAACAGGCTGCAGCTGCACATGGAATACCTTTAAATGACCTGCTTTCTGCTCTTGGTATCGAAGAATAACCCTCTTTTTTTATCCTGAAAACGGGATGTATCTCTCTGCCCGAAAAAAGAATAACGGAATGCAGTAATGGTAATCTCCCACAATCGGAAAATTCATCGGATTAAAACAGCAATCCGGCATTTTCCTGGATTGCCGCCGATTCATAAAGGGTTTGGCGGGCTAACTCCCCGCTCATGATACAACCATTCGTAAAGGAAAGATGCGATTTTTTCCTTGATTTCTTTTCTTGCGTCGATACTGGTTGTCCTCTCCCCTGTGATGTAACGATCTGCATATCCCCCAAGGGAATATACATTCTTGGTTTTTTCTGGTATGAGGAAATAACTATGGTGATAAGACTGGCAGAACACAGGTATCAGGTGAACACGGGTGTCATCAGTGTTGTGATCCATGTAAAAACATCTGTTAAAACAGATTTTTTGTTCTGGTACCCTGTCACAAGGGATCTCTTTACAGGGAAGGGAAATTTCTGTTCAGATAGTAAAAAGCCTGATACCTGTGATGCATAAGAGGCTGTTGCATAAAGGAAATATAAATTAAAATGCTCTTATATTAATAAATCACAGAGAAAATCTCATTTTTATTATTATAATGT
>JAFGOM010000074.1 GCA_016926505.1 Methanospirillaceae archaeon | reverse complement strand
CCTGTCCCTGCCATCCCGTCACCGGAGTTAACAAGGATGATATCAGGATCTGCGGTAATAAACTCCTCCAGTGAGACAGTTCCCCACCCGGAAACCCCGGGAAATGCCTGTGTTCCACCGGCACGATGCATGAGCGTATCCTGGAAGGTACCGGTTCCACTGATGGTCAGGGGATCTTTCCATACCACATGTGCAATCTTGAGCGGGTCTGAAATATTCCCTGCCTGTTCTTGAACCTGGAAAACCCGCGTTTTCAGATTGGCAACAAGATCCTGCGCTTCTGTATCATGCCCGGTGGTCTTTCCGATACAATCAATGGTATGGTAGATACCCTCTAAAGAATCAGGTTTTAGAACAATACAGGGGATAGCATACCGGGCAAGTTTCTCCAGGACTTCTTCTCCGGTTAAATCTGATGCCAGTACAAGATCCGGGTCAAGAGACACAATCTTCTCGATATCAACCGTAGAAAACCCGCCTACGGTTGGTAAACCAACAGCCTCTGCAGGATAATCACAGTATTCAGTCACCCCTACGATAGTGGATCCGGCACCGACAGCATATGCTATCTCGGTATTTGAAGGTGCCAAAGAGATGATTCGGGTCGGTTCCTGTAAGATGGTGACGGAATTGTCGGTGTCATCGATAATGGTAACCGGGAAAGACGATGAATCTGCAACAACTCCATGCATCAGGCAGAATATAACAAGAAGACTCGTGAGAAGAAGAAAACGTTCTCTACAGAGAGAACGGAACAGCAAACAATTGAAAGAACCTTTCATGCAATAACATTTACCCGTATACAAATAAAATGTACTTGGATTGGTCGGGTTCTTGTCTGTGAAATACACGCATCTGGGTATCCTTGGTCTCCTTCTCGGTTTAAGTCTGTGCAGCATCATTCTTGCGACCGGAATCGGTTCAGCCGGATTGTTATGGTTCATGGATGAGAGTGTAAAACACCAGGATCTCATCATTTACGATATCAGGCTTCCCCGTGTTTTAGTGGCATTCTCAACCGGATTCGGTCTTGCCGTTGCCGGTGCCTGCCTGCAGGGCCTCTTTCGAAACCCGATGGCAGATCCCTACATCCTTGGCACATCATCAGGTGCAGCTCTGGGAGCCTCCTGTTCGATTATCTTCCTGGGAGGTTCGTTTCTCTTTCTCACATCGTTTATCGGGGCGCTTCTCGCAACCGTATTGATCTTCAGCATTGCCCGGACGAAAGGAAGTATCAGGGTAGAAACCCTGCTCCTGACAGGAATTGCCTTGTCCATGTTCTTCTCTTCAATCCTTTCATTTTTACTGTATATTGCAGGATCAAATCTTCACCAGATCATGTTCTGGCTCATGGGTGGCTTCTGGACTGCTTCCTGGACAGATACCTGGGCGGCATGTGCCATCATCTGCTTAAGTCTCGGAATCCTGTTCTTTTCCCGTGATTTAAATATCATCTCACTGGGAGATGAACAGGCAGCAGGACTGGGAGTCGAGACCGAACAGGTAAAGCACATCCTGGTGGGATGCACCTCGTTAATCGTTGCGTTTGCAGTATCCATTGCCGGATCAATCGGATTCATCGGCCTTATCACCCCGCATATCATGCGTCTTTTAGTCGGTCCGGATCACCGGATCCTTATCCCTGCATCTGCTTTGGCAGGGGGTCTCCTGTTAATATGGGCAGATACCTGTGCCCGGACGCTCGCACACGACATGCCGGTAGGAATTATCACGGCATTTTTCGGGGCACCCTTCTTTATCTATCTCATACGAAGGAGGAATGTAGTCTGAGTGTAATCCTGTCAGCAGATAACCTGAGCCTGGGATTCGGACCGGTTGAGATCATCCATCACATCTCATTTTCCGTCCCAAAAGGAACTTTTGTAGGAATTCTTGGTCCGAACGGTTCAGGAAAAACAACCCTTCTAAAAGGAATCTCACGGGCATTATCCCCGCAGGCCGGGACGGTTCATCTTCTCGGAAAAGACCTGCATTCGTTTAAAAATCGGGTTTTTGCACAGCATGTTGCCTATATCTCCCAGGATATCAGCACCTCATTTGATTTTTCTGTTCGCGAGGTAGTGCTCATGGGACGAAACCCGTACATGAAACGACTGCATGCTCCCGGTCAGGATGATTACCATATCAGTACAAAGGCACTGCAGACCGTGGGAATCACATATCTTGCCGACCGGGCGATAACAGAGATCAGTGGAGGGGAACGACAGCGGGTCTTTATCGCCCGGGCATTAGCACAGGAACCGGACCTGCTCCTCCTTGATGAAGCTACTTCCCACCTGGACATCTGCCATGAGATAGAGATCCTCTCAGTCATGAAAGAGAAGGTGGCTCATGAAAAAATGACGGTCATTGGTGTTTTTCATAACCTCAACAGTGCCTCGCTCTTCTGTGACAGCCTGATGTTGCTCAAAGACGGGAAAATTGTCTGCAGCGGGACACCGTCAGCGGTCCTGAATGCAAAGACGATTCATGATGTTTTTGGATTGTCAGTTCTGATATCCCCACATCCGGTTATCGGCACACCGGTTGTGCTCCCGGTACACCAGAAAAAAGAGTATGTAATTCATACACTCTCATTGCTCCTGATATGCGGGGGAGGGACCGGTTCGCTCCTGATGCATCTCCTGAAGAGTGAGGGCTATCCTCTCTCCTGTGGAATTCTTTGTCAGGGAGACCAGGATCTCCGATCTGCAGACCAGTTTTTCCTTTCGACAGTCAGGGCGGAGCCATTCAGCCAGGCATCAGATGACTGTATCGAAAGATTACGACAGTCAGTTGCCGGTTCTGATGTGGTAATCGTGACCAAGATGCCGATTGGGAACGGGAATCTTGCAAACCTGTCAGTCCTTCTGGAAAACCATTCTGCACCGGTGATATTTTATGATCCGGATCCGGGATCGTTCTCATTTGCCGGTTATGATTTTACGAATGGCAGGGCTGATTTAGTCATCAAAGAGTTGTGTACACGAGGGGCTGCAATAGTGCATTGTGTCCCTGAACTACTTTTTTATCTGCAGGAACTGGAGAAAAAGAAACAGGCTGGAGATTGTTGACTGTTTGTTCTTGTGGGTTTATGTGACCTTTGAGTAAGGTGAATTATGATACGCTGATGGTGAGGGGGTTTTCGGTGATGGTAACGTCTATTGTGGGATTACATTCAAGATATAGTCCATCATCATCTGAATAATAAACACAATTATCATAGGAAGAATCAATCAGCATGAGTTTACTCTCATACATATCCCTGAGATCCTGTATGGTTACAGGAGAGCCGGAAGGAATAGTAATATTAATACAATCAATATTGGGATAATTGTTTTCTATCGGAGAAGGATCCATCGATAGAGTGATGGTTCCCACCCCGTTACTGCTAACGAATGTATCTGAGCCGGTATTCATACTTTGTATTGGGGATATGGTGATATCTGAAAGGATAGTGCCGGTCTCTACCGGTATAAACTCTGTTCTTCCGAGAAAACCTATGATAAAATCCCGTTTTCTCTGCTCTGCATCGGTCCCATACATATCGGTAAGCCAGGTTGTGCGACTCCCTTTGGTAATATTAACTACGCCCCTGTCCCATACATATCCCTGGTTCTGCCAGAAATTACCGATTGGTAGATATGATATATTTGTCAGAGATGCATAACGCTGCACATTACCAGGGTTAATTTCCCAGGTAACAATCGGTACACAATCAACCCGTAACGTACCTGAGGACCGCAACCCGGAGAATGGTGCCTCGCCACCGCCAAGCGGGATATGTCTCCTGATGGTGGCACCGTCACCAAAGGCGATCATACGATCAATATCTGATGATAAATCAAGGAATGCCTTCTCAACCGATGCAAGATGCTCAATCTCTGACTGCTGCTTCAGGTTCGGGATATAGGTGGCATTGAGCAGTGCAATTGCAGAGACGATGATCGTAAGGATTAACAGCACCCCGATGACCGGTGCAATCGCCCCATCTCTTTTCACGGGATCACCCCGGTAAAGACGACGGCATTTCTGGCAACGACCCTGACCTCGTTGGGCGAGGTGAGAGAAGAAGTATCAATCATGTACCGATCCCCGAGATCAAAGGTCCGTGAATCTGGTGAGACGTCTGATACAAAGGTCATATCACCGCCATCGTCCCGGTAAACCTCCTCTCCCCTCAAATGCCGCACGATAACCGTGATATCATCCCGAACCAGGTAATCACCGCCCTTGTGATAGAGTATCAGGTTCGGTTCATCGTAATCAAGGAGTATCGTAACCGTCGGCACCCGGTTCCCGGGGAGCTCGCTCATGATGGCGATTGAGACAAAGGGGATGATAAGAAGGATAAGGCCGATCATGAGCGCCTCCCCGATGACCGGTGATACGGCTTCCTGCCGTGTTTTGTCTTTCATACTGCGGTAATTCCTGCAATCTGTCCCGGGATGATGACCACAAAGAGGAGAAAGGTCGCAACAAGCAGGACGATGGCATGTTTTAATCCTGATAGGATGGAATTGGATGCAAGCTGCCCTGCCATGAGCCCTGAGAAAAGGGAGAGCACAATCCCAATCCGGTACATATCGGTCAGGTTGCCTGAGGTATCAAATGTCACGTTAAAAGAGGTGAACGAGGCGATAAACGAGACATTAAGGGCGTATGCCGTGTACAGATAGATGCCGACCGCAAGATATACGATCATCACGTAGGTTATTGCGATGTTGAACCGGTCCTGCTTTAATTTCAGGTAGTGTTCGAAGTCGTTGATAGCGATGATAAGCACATCCTTGATATAATCGGTTACCTCGCTTGCCTTGACAAGGAGCGACATCGCACGCTTGACCGAGACAAGACCGATCCGTTCTTCCATCCGAACAAGGGCGTTTATCGTTGTTGAACCCCTCCTGATATCTTCTGAGGTTATCACGAGCTCCTGCGATAAAACCCCTAACTTTGAGTTCGAGATAAGAGAGATGGCGGTCTGCAGGGTGACCCCGACATCCTTCATATCAACAAGCTGGCGGAGAAATTCAGGGGTATGTTTTTCGACATTATTCACAAACCAGTTTCTCCCCTCATACGCCGCCGATACCGGGGCAATAGATGCGATGATAAGGATGCAGAGAAAAGACTCAAACGAGAGGAACGGGATCCATTGTCCCAGAATCCCGAGATAATACAGCAGAAAGAGGATGGCAAAGATTGTTCCCCCGACCCCGATTCCGATCTGATAATTGGATATATATGCACGGAGCGGATTTTTGAGAAGATTCTCAAGCCGGTATCGTTTTCGTTTTGCCTCAAGGCTCTTTAAAAACTGGCTGTCAACAGACGAGTAATCTTCCCGTGCCGTCGTGACGTCAGCAAATTCTGAAGACCCGACTGGTTTTTTCACGATATCCATCCTGATGGCAGGAAGCATCAGGTACAGGATATAGATCATCCCAAGCGATCCTGCTACCAGTCCGAGGATGATAAACGGCATGTATCCTGCAAGATCTGACTTCCCACCGAGGTTCTGGGCGACGATGATGATGATCATGGTGATGGGCCCTGCCACAAACGCAGTCACGTACACCTCTGCCATGATCTCTATCGTCTTTAAGAGCGAGTCCTGCTCACGAATTGCAGACTCACGGAAATACGCCGATCGGGACGAGAGGAAGTTGCTGATATCACCGCCGCTACTCGAGAGAAGAAGAAGATCGTTTAGGAAATCCTCGAGATTCTTTGACGGGGTCACCTTCTGCAGGCTTCGGATAGCAGTGTAGAGATCATCACCGAATATCTCAACATCCCTGACAATCAGGCCGAACTCCTTTGATATCTCACCAAAGAGATCATCTGCCTCGTAGATACGTCGGATTACGTTATAGAGCGTCATCGTTGTTGAGAGTGCCTGCATGTAGGTGATGGCATACGGGAGATCGAGATCTATTGAGGACTTCCTGCCCGCAGCAGTGGTTGACGGGTAGGTATAGATGGCGATAAAGACCCCGGGGACACAGAGGATAAAGAGGATGAGGATGGTATACTGCATCCCGATACCGGGGATGATCGAGATCCCGGTGACAAGCATAAACGCGGTCAGCGCAACAAAAGAAGCCACGGAAAGAAGCATGCACTGCACAAGAAGGATAAAAAACGAGTACTGCGAGTACGGCAGGTGTGCTGCCCGTATCGATCGGCGAAGCGACGTGCCGGAAAGCCAACGCTCCACGGTTCTCGGGTGGAAGAGGTTCATGAAAGCCTCCGTAAATCTGTTATCATCCTCATCAGGATACGGGGATCTGAGCTTGATTTGAACTTAAACCGGGTCAGGAATTCTTTTCTGAGATCCAGCTGGTACTGCAGTTCGGCATCATCCCAGTTATGCATGTACTGGATCGCCCGAAGTGTTTCAGAATGGGTAAACTTCCGTAAAAATCCGTCTTCGGCAGGGTTGTACTCGTATAACGTGTTCCACCGCAGATGGCCCCCTTCAGAGAGAAGGATCTCGTGGATGGCATCACATCGCCGGATCATCCTCCCTTCCCGGTAGTGAAAGGTCTGGACAATGATGAGATCCAGTGCACCAAACATGGCCGCAGGGACGTTGATAGGCTCATTGGTCAACCGGTTGAGTGCCTCTTCAATGGTTCCGGCATGAAGCGTTGAGAGCGTGGTATGCCCGCTGTTCATCGCCTGGAACAGGGTCTGGGCCTCGCTCCCCCTGACTTCACCGACGATGATATATTCGGGCCGCTGCCGAAGAGATGCCTTTAAGAGATCAAAGAGATCTATCGTTCCCCGATCGGTCATCGAAGAGGCCTGGCGGGTCTGGACCGGAAGCCAGTTCTTGTGCGGGATCTGGATCTCGCGGGTATCCTCAAGGGATACGATCTTTGAGTTATGGGGGATAAAGAACGAGAACGCATTCATCGCAGAGGTCTTCCCGCTTGCCGTTCCCCCGACAACGATGAGGCTCTTCCGGTTCTCAAGGGCCAGCCAGAGAAAAGCCATCAGTTCAGGGTTATACGTGTTAAACGAGAGCAGCGTGGCCGGTGTCATCGGGTCAGTCCGAAACTTCCGGATAGTAAATGAACTACCCTTTGTCGAGATGATATCAGAGTAGGTTATCTGGGCACGTGACCCGTTCGGGAGTGCAGCATCAAGAAGGGGTGAAGTGAGCGAAACCTGCTTATCTGCCTTCTGCGAGAGCTTGAGAACGTACCGGTTGAGTTCCTCTCCCCCGAACTGAATCGTTGTTGGCATACTGCCATAGAGCCGGTGATGCACAAAGACCGGGATATCATGCCCGTTACAGGAGATATCCTCGAGTAGTTCGTCATGCATGAGAGGGTCGATCTTGCCGTACCCGCTTAAGTTCCGCTGCAGGTAGTAAAAAAGAACATGCAGCCGTTCTTCCGGGATCTTCGGATCATAGGAGGTAACAACCTTCGCGACCTCCCCAAACTCGAGTACGAGATCCCCTTTCCCGACCGGTTTGTCATAGATGAGTACATCACGCAGGGTCTCGTGAGTCTCTTCTAAGATGATCCGCTCCCGGGTCGAGAGTTCCGGCTCCACGATCAGGTATGTCCTCTCCTTCTCCCGGTTTTGGAGGATTGCAACATAGGCATACGGCTGGACCAGCCAGTACGCCTCCTCGGCTATCACCCCTTCATGCTGTTGCAGGGACAGGACTGAATCAACCGGCGGGGGTGCCATTGGATCATAGACCGGCTGGTTTCCTGCATCGGGATGGGATACCCCCTTTTTCTTTCGAAAACCAGTCCTGTCTTTTGCATGCAGCGACGAGAAAGAGAATGATAACCCTCTTTTTCCGGAAACAGGATCATCATCCTGCTCCCGTACCTTTGGTCTCTGGTACTCCTGGAATGCAGTTTCCCGAGACCTGCTTGCAAAGATACCGGAAAGGATGGCATTGATACGTTCTTTATCCCGGCGGGTGACGGGATGTGTGAGATCCAGATCCCCGGTACTGTTCCGTTCAGGTGATGAGTCCTCGTATTCTATCCCTGAGTTCTCTGGTGCAGGTAAATCCGGTTCTTTTCTCTCCTGCTTATCTGAGACGGATGGGCTTGGTTGTACTACATTGCTTACAGAATCTTTCTCGTCAGACCGGATACGATTGCCCCTCGTCAAAAAACCAGGCAGATCTGGTTTATGCAGTGAAGGAAGGGAAAAAGAGAACGGTTCCCGTTTCTTCTCTACGATACCGCTATCCCCGGATGAGACATTTTTTCCGGGGTCAGTCACACCGGTCAGATTTTTATTGACATCAGGAATGACCGACTGAATACGGTTTTTTATCCCGTTCAGAACCGGCTGCCGGGTTGGGTGAGCAGGTCTTCCCACAGGTTTTTTTGTACCGGTCCTGCCATTTTTTGTCTGTTTTGTATCAACTCCTCTTTTCTCTCCCCTGATGATGGATATCTGTGGGAACTGCGTACTCTCCCTGGTAACCCATGATATCGATATCGATTCACTGTTTGAATATCTGATATGAACCGGGTTTTTTGTGTCGGTCAATGCCCCTGCGGACTCGAGAAAATACGCTGCGATCTGGTGTAGTCCTTGTAGGTCAGGGATGATGTTAGTCTGGACAAAACGACTGCAGCGGGTATGCAGAACAGTCACCGGAACTCCGGGGGAAGAGCATTTAATCCCAATAATCGCCTGATCAGCAAGGATTGTCCGGATCCACTGTATCGGATCGGTGTTGATGATAAGCCAGGAACAGATAAGATTCTTCTGCCTGCGGTCGATCGCGGGTGCATGCTCGAAAAGTGCCTCCTGATAGAACTGTCTTGCGGCAGCTTCTCGTTCCCTCCAGGTTTCGTGACTGACAGTCCGCCTGTTTTTTAAGGCAGTAATAAATGCAAATATACTCTTCTCTTCATCTGAAAGGGGGGTGAGTGATATCGTGTAATATGCATCGGGAACCAGTTCTACCTGTATGATATCAGACAGGAAGCTGTACCGCAATGCCGGTACAGAAGGTGATGCTTTCTTCTCCTGATCAGGAATTGCAGGATCGGCGGGTGTATTTTCTCCCCGTGTAACCGTTTTCTGAACCTTAGTGATCCTGATGCATGATCCATGTTCCCGGGAAGGTTCGCGTGTGATAAAAAATGTCATCCGGTCATTGATAGCGACAGGCAGGGGTTCATGAATCGGATCAGGAAAACCCGGTAACTGGAGGAGCGACCTGCTTAACCGTGATATGTCCTCCTTTCCGGGATTAAGGCTGGTTTTTAAGAGAGATGCCACGCCGGAATGTATGATACTGACAGATCCCCCTTCATCCGGAAATATCAGGGCAGATACCCGCGAATCGCTCAAAACCACCTGCATCCATCTGACCGGGTCGGTTTGCAAAAAAAGCCAGGACGTAATGAGACTCTGCTCTTTTTGGGAGAGGTTGGGAGAGAAGGAAGCAACAAGCCTTGCATACTCTTTCCTTTTTGTCGGGGAAGCGGAAGGTGAATACCTGTCTCTCTGTTCATCAAGTTCGTGCTGAATGGATGCGAGTATCTCCTGCTCCCCGGGGGAGAGGTCAGCAAGAGAGATACGATAGACACGATCCCCCTCGTGATTGGTATCAATCACAACCCTGACTGATTCGTGGAGAAGCGGGTAGGTTTTCTGTTCTTTGGTCTCTTTTGATTGTGCAGATGGAAGTATCTGATATGGTTCTTCTGTTATTGTACTCTCCATCATCTATTCTCCTCCGTTAAAACGGGTATGATTATGACAATTTCCGGGAGAAAACCAAGGGAAGAAGAAATTTTTCCATCAGGTATCCCTCCCGGTAACGCAGGAAAAAAGGAGGGAAATATTCCGGGCAAATTCTTATTGATCAGGAATTTTTCATACAAAATATTCAATATTTGCAATCTGTAACAACTTATATGGGTTATAGATACTAAAAAATTACTTCCCGCCATCATCAATACTATTGATACTATCACGATTGTGCCGGGTCTATCCTGAAGAAGTACTGCAGGACGTACCTGGTTCGAAACGTAATATGAAGAGTTTAATCATATATTGCAACGCCGAAAAACATTCAAATTATTTAATTAATCCGATTCTTACTCCCGGTAATTAGGGTAGGAGAAGCAATTAGTTAAAATTTTCTTATATTAAACAAATAATGTGGTTCATATGCCCACATTCACACATCACAAATATGCAGCAGCAAAAAGAGCGTAAAGAAGAAAAAACTCATAGATTCCATGAGAGAAGAATAGGTCATGATGGTATTCTGTACACCAGAAGCCGTCAATACCTCTCAAAAATGGATGAAAGAAGGGGCTGTATTTTTATTCAGTTGAAAAGAACAGGTTGCAATGGCACCGTCCCTGGTCACGGATCTCATCCTTGTGAAACACACACGGGCAGATGATGTCTTTATCCTTCTCATGATCCCCGGTCCTGATTCGGCAGGGACAGTACGGCTCCCCGTACTTCTCAAGATTTCTGACAAGACCTTTGAGAACAGTCTCCAGGGCTTTTGGATCATGATTTAAGAAAAAACCATTTTCATCAGCATATTCCCTGGTTTTCTCTCTCATTGCATTAATATCGATCATGTTCATGGTAATTCTTCTGTAATCCTTGTATCTATCTGTTCGTATCAGACCATAGGTATATCGGTTCAGATTTCAGATCCGATCCGGTCACGGAAGAAGCACCTCTCTTGTGTTCCCGAATAACTGCATGAATCCTTCAGGAATCCGGACTGCAGACTGTATCGGGATGCATTGCGATACCGGCTCATGAAGAAGAAGGAAGAGCATCAACATGATATCAAAGAGCAGTCCCTATGAACCGGATTTCGCAAAAAATGAGAACTTCGATCTCCTTTTAATCAAATTCTTCATCGATTTCCGGGAGAATCCGGCTGAGGAGAGTATGATAGGTCTTGATGACATCCCCCTTGTTCTCGCGATACACATCCTTATCAAGCGACTCACGGGTCTTTTCATCCCACAATCGCATCGAGTCCATGCTGATCTCATCCCCAAGCAGGATCTCACCTTTATAGCGTCCGAATTCCAGTTTGAAATCGATGAGTGCAATTCCGTATCCTGCAAAAAAATCGCATAATATGGTATTAATCCTGCGTGTCTTCTCCTTTATCTCCTCGAGTTCAGCAGGGGTAAGGATGCCAAGTCCACAGATGATCTCATCATTCATCATGGGATCTCCCCGTGCATCATCCTTGTAATCGATGGTAATGATGGGAGGATCAAGCACAGTGCCTTCTGCTACCGGGTATCGTTTCACCATAGACCCGGCTGCCCGGTTCCTGATGATAACCTCTAACGGAATCATGGCAAGATGTCTGACCCGCATCGTGATGGTATCATCCATCCTGATAAAGTGGGTCGCTATGGTATGGCTGGCAAGCAGTTCCATAAAAAAGGCAGATGCGGCGGCGTTAAATCTCCCTTTATCCTTTAGAATGTCATGTTTCTCACCATTAAATGCGGTTATATCGTCCCGGAACACAACAACCAGTTCGTCAGGATCTGATGTACCGTACAGGGTCTTTGCTTTCCCCTGGTAGAGGGTTTCCTCAAACATTATCTCTCTCCATGTGATAGATCTCTCGTGCATACTTCCAGATAAGATCACCGAGTTGCTCACTATACCAGCCCTTCTCAATGTACCGGGGATAGATACATAATCTCTCTTTCAGTTCTGCCTCACCGATGCGGGATCGCAGTTCCTCCAGACGAGGCCATGGATGCTGTGGATTTACGTAATCTATCGTGACCGGTGAGATTCCGCCGAGATCAGAGACCCCGTGAGGAATAACCCGCTCTGCATCAATCAGGTTTGGCGGGATCTGGATTGCGATGTCTGGTGGAAGTATCGTCACTGCCAGTTCCACCGTATCGATGATAGATTGTGCATCTGCGGGTGGCATCTGCTCCATGCCGGTACCCTCGTGCGGACAGAAATTCTGGATGATAACCTCCTGAATATGATGATACCGGGAATGAAGATCGGCAATAACCTGCAGTGAATCCCTCCGATCCTCTTTCGATTCCCCGATACCAAGTAAAAGACCGGTTGTAAACGGTATCTTCTGGCGCCCGGCCTCTGCAATCATCTCGATCCGCACCTCCGGTTGTTTTCCCGGGGATAATGCATGGGCAGGAATATCTGCGGTCGTCTCAAGCATTAGTCCCATGCTTGCGTTTACGGGAGCGAGCCGTTTCATCTCATCAGGAAAAAGAATTCCTGCATTGGTATGCGGAAGGATTCCCGTTTCAATTGCCTGAAGGCAGACGTCATAGCAGTAATCAAGAATGGATTCGTACCCAATCCCGCCAAGAAGGGTTAAAAAGCCAGCCTCTTTCTCAGGCCGCTCTCCAAAGGTCAGCAGTACCTCGGTGCAACCGGCTTCTTTTCCAAGAAAAAGGATTCTGCTTACTTCTGTAGGGGTAAGCAAAGCATCCTGCGATACCTCCTGGCGAAATGTACAATATCCGCACCGGTTATGGCAGACCTGTGTTAACGGGATAAAAACGTTTCTGGAGTAGGTGATGACACGGCGATCCATATCAGTATACGGTTTGATCTTTCCTGATATAGATATGATAGAGATACCTGAATCGAACCGATTCCCCTTGTCCTGACTTTTTTATGACCGCCAAAAAAGAGGGTCTCTATTGCACTTCCCATGGATTCCCAGGTTCATGGAACCTGCAGATTATAATATCCCGGAAAGAATAGGTATGTACCATGCGAATTCCGGTACTCATCCCTTTTAAACCCGGGAATCCAAAGACCCGTCTTTCCCATGTAATGACACGAAACGAACGGGAACTCTTTGCAGGAGCGATGCTTGCAGATGTGATAAAAGCCGTAGAACAGGGAGGCTTCAAACCGATTCTCCTTTCTACCGAACCATTTGCATACAATACGGTTCAGGTCAGGGTCTCGACAGACGGACTAAATGAGGCGATAGATACAGCGATGTCGGGATTTGCCGGTCCTGCAGCGATTATCATGGCAGACTGTGCCCTGGTCACCCCGTCATCGGTCACTCGTCTCTGCCAGACAAAAGCAATGATGGGAATTGTGCCGGGAAAGGGAGGAGGAACAAATGCAATCTTCATGCAGACCGGGAACAGGTTTAAAGCCCATTATTATGGTCAGAGTTACCGGAAACATTGTGCTTATGCAGAAGAATCGGGTATTACCTGTGAAGTAATAGACTCCTTTCGCCTGCATATCGATATCGATGAAGAAGAGGATCTTGTCGAGGTGTTTCTTCATAATTCCGGTGAAGCAAAGAGACTGTTACAGTATCTTGGGTTTGATCTCATGACCACCAATGGCAGGGTTGGTATTCAGAGAAATCAGAATAACAACGAGTGAGATGGATCAGTGAGCATATGAAACCATACCAATTAACAATCGTTCTTATCCTTGCCATTGCCGGGTTCTTTTTTGTATTCATCAGCAGTGCAGAGGAGGACTGGTACAGCCGGGGCCTTTTTGCCTATGAGAACGGCTCATATTCAGAGGCATTAGAATACCTGAATGTGTCATTGAAACAAAATCCAAATGATACCTGGGTCCATTACCAGATCGGTGAGACATACTGGGCATTACAGAGTCCGGCAGCCGCTCTTGTATCCTATCAGAAGTCTGCCGGCATTGATGAGAAGAACACATGGGCATGGTACGGGATCGGGAAGGCTTCTGCCCTCCTTGGTTATCAGGAACGTGCAGAAGATGCCTACCGGAACGCAGTTTCAACTGATCCTGCTAACTCCTGGGCATGGATTGGGCTTGGTGACATTGCACGTAAAAAGGGCCAGTACTCGTCGGCAGGATGGGCATATGAATCAGCGGTTCAGGCAGATCCCAAAAACCCGGTGGCATGGAAGAAGAAGGGTCAGTACCATGATGAACTCAGGCAGTATGGCCCGGCAATCGCATCGTACCAGAAGGTCACCCTCCTTTCCCCTGATGATTTCTGGGGATGGTTCTTACTGGGATCAGCGCTTCGTGATACCGGTATGTACACCCTGTCACAGGGTGTCTTTACCCGTGCATATCAACAGGATCCCGGTTTATTTACCGAAACGATTGAGGGATGGGGAACAATTACAGGACTGACCGGAAACGCTACCGTTATCTCAAAAATGAAATGAACACCCTGTAACGATACAGGCTCGGGAAAGCATAATTTTTCCAACCAATCATTCGATGCGGTACCGTTCTTCTCAGTCAGGGGATCTTCTGCTCTGTTACCGGTAGAAAATATCTCACTTTTTTGCGTAGATCCCCATAAAGAGACATTCTTCCGGAGATATCTGTTCAATCCCGATATAATCTCCCCGTTCTACGTCTAGTCCCCTGACAATAACCATCGGGACCGACTCATCTGCTTCTCCCATCAACAAAACAGCAGCTGAAGAGATATTGTCGGCAACCGCACGCCTGGTAACCTGGAGCGGGCGTCCAAAGAGATCAGTCCGCCCCCGTTCGTCACAGACTGCAACAATCCCGGAACATCCGATTGCCACCGAACTGCAGCCGTACCGCATCGGGTGTGTTCTGCTGTCTGCAATGATGACACCGATCACGACTCCGCACCTGGTATGTACTGCTTTCCTGATAAAAGATGCACTGGAATCAGGATCTTTCGGCAACAGAATTACCGAACCATCCGGAGCATTTGATTCGTCAACACCTGCGTTCGGGAGGAGGGTCCCATCTTTCATACAAAGGAGGAACCCGTCTATTCCCCCGATTATCGAGTCTGATTCTGTAATGACTATCTCTGCCAGTGCAGGATCCATCCTGTACTCTTCAGCGTACCGGTATGCAGCCGGAGATGGCCTGACATCAGAAAGCCTGTGAATTCTTCCTTCTGCAGATGCGATGGCAGACTCTGCAATGACAAGAATATCATCGTCTGACAGTTTAAGGTCAGGGTCATTATCTCCTGCTGCAATGGCAAGCGCAGCGATATCGTCCCCGGGAACGATTATTCGTGTTTTTACGGGATGAAGAATTACCGGCGGGCTCACGATAATCCTTCCATCTCGGTAAATACCCTGATAAGATCCCGTGTCTGTGCAACATCATGGGTTCGAACCATCTGTGCACCGGAATACAGCAGGCTCATGGTAACGGCAAGGGATCCGGCAAGACGGTTATCCGGAGTCTTTTGTATAAGGTCTCCGATAAAGGACTTTCGTGAGACCGCTGCAAGGAGGGGACGGTTGAACTGTTGCAGTTCACAAAATTTTCTGCAGAGTTCCCAGTCTTTTTTGGGGGTCCTTTCCGGAATCCATCTCCCGATTCCAGGATCGAGGATATACTCCCTGATATGTGCCTTCTCGCAGCGAATGGTAATTTCCTGAAGGGATCGTACGGTATCAGAAAATGAAGTGCTGTCTCCCGGCAGGTTCCTGCATGCCATGGCGATGACCGGAAAACCGGCATCAGAGGCGAGGAAGGCGAGTTTCGGATTTGTAAGGCCGCTTATGTCATTCAATACATGGATATCGTATGAGAGACAGGCCTCAAAGACGCAAGGGACCATGGTATCGACACTGATGGGAATTCCTGTTCCTGCCACCTCTGAGAGAGCGGTTATCATACGTCTCTTTTCCTCGGCATCGGGAAGAGGTACACTCCCGGGAGCAGTGCTCCTGCCCCCGATATCGATGATATCTGCACCATTTTGAATCATCTCCTCGGCTGCAGGGAGTATTTCGTCAGATGGGATATAGGATCCTGCATAAAAAGAATCAGGGCTGGTATTGATGATCCCCATCAGAACCGGAAGACCGGTTCCCACCGTAACCGTGTCTATTGTGCAGGTCTGCATGCATCCATTGCGGCACGGTAGGTATTTTCCATGAGCGTTGCGATGGTCATCGGCCCGACACCACCGGGAACCGGGGTGATTGCTCCCGCTACCTCTAATACGCTTTCAAAGTCCACATCCCCGCACAATACCCCGTCAACATGGTTGATTCCAACATCAATGACGGTTGCACCGGGCCTGATCATGCCGGCTGTTATCAGTTTCGGTCGGCCGGCCGCACTAATGACGATATCTGCATGGCGGGTATAGTAAGAGAGATCTGACGTTTTGCTGTGACAGACGGTAACCGTTGCATCGGCATTGATAAGGAGCGATGCCATGGGTTTTCCTACATCAATACTCCTCCCGATTACGACAGCATGGGCTCCCGCTACCGGAATATGGTAATCGGAGAGTATTGTCATGATTCCTGTCGGAGTGCAGGGGGTAAGGCCAGGCATCCCTGCAACGAGACTCCCGATGTTGTGCGTATGAAACCCGTCAACATCCTTTGCAGGAGAAACCGCCTCAAGTACCTGGTGTGAATCTATGTGTACCGGGAGCGGGAGCTGGATAAGAATGCCATCAATATCAGGGTCCTCATTAAGCATTCTGACACGTCTGATCAGTTCGTCAGTCAGGGAGGATTCCAAAAGCTCCAGTCCGATAGAATGAATGCCAACCTGTTCACAGGCCTTATGTTTCATGCGGACATACATCCGGGATCCGGGATCAGATCCGACGATGATGGTGGCAAGATGGGGAGAGATACCCGCCTCTTGGATCTTCTCTTTGAGAATCTCTAATCGCTGCTGTGAGAGTGCCCTGCCATCGAGGATCATGGGTTTATTTCCGGATAGATGGTATACTGCCCTGCCATCGCTTCAACTTCCTTCCTGACCTCTTCCTGGATTCGTGTGTTTGTACTATCCGTAAGGACCCTGGCAATCCAGTCCCCGATCCGGTGCATCTCGTCTTCCTTCATTCCCCGTGAAGTGACTGCCGGAGTTCCGACCCGAAGTCCGCTGGTAACAAAAGGACTCTTCTGTTCGTTTGGTATGGTATTTTTATTCACCGTAATTCCGGCTTTCCCAAGGGCTGTCTCAGCCTCAAGGCCGGTGATCCCGATATTTGTCAGATCGAGCAGGCAGAGATGGTTGTCTGTTCCTCCGGATACCAGCCGGAAACCATTCCCGGTAAGGTTTGTGGCAAGGGCGCGTGCATTAGCGATGACCTGCTTTGCATAAGTTTTAAATTGCGGGGTTGCAGCCTCGGCAAAGCAGACTGCCTTCGCAGCAATTGTCTGCATCAGCGGTCCTCCCTGCATACCGGGAAAGACTGCCTTATCAATAGGTGCCGCCCATTCCTTGTCGCAGAGGATAAAACCACCCCGTGGTCCTCTCAGAGTCTTGTGAGTTGTGGAGGTGGTAAAGGTGGATACCCCGACCGAGGTCGGATGAAGGCCTGATGAGATAAGTCCCGCTATGTGTGCAATATCGGCCATACAATAGGCTCCCACTTCCTCTGCAATATCACCAAATGCCTTGAAATCGATCTCCCGCGGGTATGCACTGGCTCCGCACACAATGATCTTTGGTTTAATCTGCCGGGCCATCTCACCTATCTGACCATAATCCATCACTTCAGTCTTTAAATCAACACCGTACTGGTGAGCATGGTATATTATTCCGGAAAAGTTCACCGGAGATCCATGGGAGAGATGTCCTCCCTGGGAGAGATTCATTGAGAGGATGATATCTCCTGGTTTGAGCGTAGCAAAATATACTGCCATATTGGCCTGGGATCCCGAATGTGGCTGAACGTTGGCATGCTGTGCACCAAAAAGGCTGCAGGCACGGTCCCGGGCAAGGTTTTCAGCACGATCATGGAACTCACACCCTCCATAATACCGCTTGCCCGGATATCCCTCAGCATATTTATTGGTCATGATGGAGGCGTTGGCAGCAAGAATTGCCTTACTGACAAGGTTCTCAGATGCGATCAGTTCAAGCCCCATTTTCTGACGGTTCTCTTCCTGGCTGATGAGAGATGCTATCTCAGGATCGACGGTTTTGAGATGTAACATGTGCATAGATTTACGTCTGGTCTGGTAATATAGTTTCGAGTTAGGGTCCCGGTTTTCGTATCGGTGTTTTTTGCTTCCTGTGATGGGATGGGAATGGATAACCGTCATCATCAGTATCTAAATGAGTAGATCTCTCCCTGCTCTGTTAGTTTGGATTTTTGTTATGCTCCATTATCGCAATTCCTTAAAAAAATAGATTTCATGGAGAGATATGAATCATGTCCGGAATGGCAAAATCAAAGATGCATGTACAGATTTTTCGGCTTTTTAACAGTAATGTATATGTATATCGCCTGTATACTATGTGTACAGATATCGGTTTTTTGCACCACCGGGAGAGGAGAAGAGGAAGGAGACAGATGTATGGGAGATGAGAGGGATACTGACGCACAAGAGATGATGGCAAAAGTCCGCGAGTTAACTATCAGGATCAATGAGATAGATGCACTCGTCAGAGGTATTACCGGTGAGATGCTGGATCTCAAAGCAATTGTTATGAAACTTCTCAAAGACCAGCAGAACACACCGATCATCAGGCATATCTCAGAAAAACCAGAACCTGTACAACCCTCCCGTACCCCTGATATTATCGAGAAGGGGAAAGAGAAGGCTTCGCAAAGTTCACCAACTCCTCCTCCCCCTGTTGTGCGTGACAAGGTCTACTTAAAGATGCAGCCTGATGGTACGCTTAAACCGGAAGAGGATCACCGTGAAGAGATTATCATTGCATCTGCATATGACTCCCGGAAAAATGCAAAGAAGAAGGACGGGGCACAGCAGGGTGATGACTCAAACCTCATCATCGCAGATGATGAATAATCGGTGCAACGATTTCCAGGTGCCAAATCAGTGTTATCCATTCAAAAACTGGAGATAGATAATTTTAAGTCCTTTGCAAGAAGGACAATAATACCCTTTTTTGAAGGTTTTACCATCATTTCCGGTCCCAATGGATCGGGGAAAAGTAATATCATTGACAGTATCCTTTTCGTGCTGGCCCTCTCAACATCACGGAACTTAAGGGCAGAAAAGCTGACAGACCTGATTAATCTTAATTCAGGCAGGAATTCTGCTGAAGTCACGATAACGTTCTCTGATGGCACAACAATAAAACGCAGGATAAAACAGACCCGGAATGGATATTACAACTATCTTTTCCTGAATGGGAAAGCCTGCAGACAGTCTGATCTGCTTGAATTTCTGGCAGCCCACGGGATTGTCCCGCATGGATATAACGTGGTGATGCAGGGAGATATCAACCGTATTATTGAGATGAGTGATCCTGATCGCAGGAAAGTGATCGATGAGATAGCAGGAGTAGCAGAGTTTGACGCAAAGAAAGATCTTGCCCACCAGGAATTAAACGTTGTCCGGGGTAAGATCGACCTTGAGATGGCTTTGCTTGAGGAACAGAAGCAGAGATTGGGAAAACTGCAGATCGAGAAAGAAAAAGCCTTAAAATACACATCCTGGCAGGAAAAACGGGAAGATCTGCTTCGCTGTCTCCATGCATCAGAGATCATGGAGAAGATCCATGCAATACGGGCCCTTGAGGAGGCCATCGCGAAGGAGAAAGAAGATCTCCTGAAACAAAAAGAGGATCTTGCATGGGCAGAACATGAACGTGATTTTCTGCTTTCAGATATTGCCGTCATCGATAAGGAGATCCAGGAGAAGAGCGGTAGCGATTACATGACTCTCTTAAGCAGGATTGCAGAAGCAAAGGCGAAAATTACACAGGCTGAGCGATCTATCTCCCGGTTTACCGAAGAGAAAGAGAACCAGGAAAAACAGCTCAATGAGACCTTTACCGCAATAAAACGCTATGAAGAGAAGATCAGAGAGTTGACCGGAAAGATTAGGGAACTCTCTATTGACCATACGAATCTTGCAATGGGATTGTCAGCAGTTCTGAAGGAACGGGATATTCTGGAGAAGGAGATTATCAAAGAACGGCAGGATTGTGAGGAAGATGAAAAAAGACTCTCAATGATACGACAGGAGATAGCAGAGAAGAAGGAATCCCGTTCAGAGCAGTTAAGCAGACAGAATCTTCTCATTGAGCAGAGCCGTACCCGTTCTGCAGAGAGGGATCGTCTCGAGTCAAGACTCGCGAGCAGGAGGGAGACGATAGCAGATCTGGAAGAGAGATGCAACCGGTATCAGATTACTCTTAATGAAGCTCAGGCTGCAAAGCAGAATCTGGATAAGATAATCTTCTCCTATGATGCCGATCTCTATGTAAAGCGTGATACCGCCGAGTCATTACACCGTCAGATCCGTACCGTCCAGTTTGAGATTCAAAAGATTGAAGCGCAACACCAGGCCCAGGGCAGGTATGGCAAAGCACTTGGAGTCGTGTTACAAAGAGATGGTGTATATGGTACTATCGCTGATTTGGGACGATGCAAGCCTCAATTTGCCACTGCATTAAATACTGCGGCCGGTGGCAGGCTGTATTATGTTGTTGTCAGGGATGATGGTGTCGCGTCTGATGCTATCAGATTTCTCCAGGAAAATCGTTTGGGAAGGGTAACATTTCTCCCATTAAACAAATTACGTCCTCAACAGACCCCATCATTATCTGATCCTGATGTCATTGGATATGCCATAGATCTGCTTGATTTTGATCTGCAATACCGTGATGCCTTTCGGGTAGTTTTCGGAAATACCGTTGTTATCGAGACGCTGGAGAAAGCAAGAAGGAAGATGGGTCAGTACCGCCTGGTTACTCTTGACGGGTCGTTACTGGAAAAAAGTGGTTCGATGACCGGTGGAAGTACCAAAAAGGAGACAGTCGGTTTTGGGGCGGTCACCGCAGATGAACTGACCCAGGTAACAGTCAGGCTTACCAATCTTCAGAGCGAGGAAGAACTGATCCAAGCGCAAATTAATGAGACATCAAGGATTCGTGAGGAAAACAGCCAGGAAAGAATGCAGCTTGAACAGGAGATAATCAGGACACAGGCGATGTTTGAAGAGGAATCACGACAGTTGGAGACGGTCAGGCATGAGGTTTCATCGGTCCAGATCGAGCTTGAAGGCTACCAGGCGATAACAAGTGATGCAGAATCGCAATTAACCCGGATTGAAGAGGAGGTAGGTGTCCTTAACCGTGAGATTGAGGAGTGTAATCAGGAGATAAAAGATATTCACCGCCGCCTGGAAGATACCGGCATCCCCCGGCTGCTTGATATGATCGATGAGAAACGGGTGATGGCAGCAGAGAGTGAGCGGCGTCTGAAGAAAAAAGACCAGGAGATCTCTGATACCCAGATGGAGAAACAGTTCTCTGAACGGAATTGTGATAGTAAACGATCACGGATGGAGGAGATTAAACAGCAGATTGAACAGTTAAAAGCAGATGTCCAGAGTTCGGAGAAGGAGATAGCCGAGATGGTCCATGAGATCGAGTCAGTCGAGAAAGAGAAGGAACAACAGTCCCGGGAGATTACGGATCTCCAGGAAAGGCGTGATTCACTCGTTGCCCAGACCGATGAATATGAGAAAAAGATTACCGAACACTCCCGGATGATTGATCGGACGTCAATTACCATAGAAACACATTCCGGGCGAATCACTGAACTGCAAAAGGAATTAGAAGAGATAAAAGCCGGAGAAGAAGAGGTCGAGGTATCACTCTCCCGGGATGAGATAGTACAAGGAATCCGTGAAGCAGATGAGAATCTTACATTACTTGGTCCGGTGAATCTCTGTGCTATTGAGGAGTATGATTTAATTCATAGTCTTACCGTTGATCGGGAAGAGAAGTTAACAGTCCTTGCCAATGAACTGGAATCAATCAGGGATCGGATCGAAGGTTTTACCCGAATGAAATACGAGGCGTTTATTGCCGCATACCGGGCGATAAATCACAACTTCCAGGATATTTTTGCCAGGCTTACGAGTGGAAGCGGAGAACTAAGGCTTGAGAATGAGGAGGATCCCTTTGCCGGAGGACTCTCGTTTGCGGTAAAACCACGAGATAAAAATGTTCATCTCCTTTCTGCACTTTCCGGAGGAGAAAAATCCTTAACTACGCTTGCGTTTATATTTTCTATTCAAAAGCATCTTCCGGCACCCTTTTATGCCTTTGATGAGGTGGATATGAACCTTGATGGATCCAATGTCGAACGGATAGCAGAGATGATTCGGGAGCTTGCTTCATCATCCCAGTTTATCAACATATCCCTGCGAAAACCAATGATAGATGCTGCAGATCGTATCATCGGTGTCACGATCCGTCCTGATAAGAGTACCCTTGTAACCGGAATTACTTCAGATGACAACGCAGTTACTTGATGATCCCTTAAAAATTCTCGTAGGGCTTGCAGAAAGGGGTGAAATAGATCCCTGGAATATCGATATTTTAGAGGTCTGCGATAAATTTTTTGCTGAACTTGAGGCACAGCGTGCTCTTGATCTGCGGATATCAGGTCGTGCACTGTTTTATGCTGCCACTCTCCTCAGGATAAAGTCTGAGTATCTTTCCAACCCGCAGATCCCTTTCACAATCATTGAAGAAGAGGATGAACCGTTGGATGGAGAGATCCTCTTTGCTTCCTATGGATTGCGTTCAAAAAACCCGATGGATATCCTGGAAAACGAGATCAAGCGGAGACTTGACCGGAAGGGGATGAGGAAGCAACCGATTACCCTCTATGATCTCATCACGATCCTGCGTAATGCTGAGAAAGAAGACCGTAGACGTCAGCGCCAGTCAGGATCCCGCATCTATGATGAGATCTATGCCGATGATATCGTGGCTATTGCTCATGAAGAGGGTTTCTTTCACCAGACCGATACCGTATTGGAACAGTGTCATGACATGTTCACCGGAATGGATGCAATTTTGCTTGATACGCTTGCAGAAACCATCGGATGGCCGAGGTCGCAGGTTTATATCTCCCTGCTCTTTCTGATGCATGAAGGGATGGTAGATCTCAGGCAGGAAGAGTGTTATTCTGATCTCTACATCGAGCAGGTTCCCGGATCTTTTGAGGTGTAATTATCACTCGTAATCTGCGCCATTTTTGGGAGTCTGATCTAAATTACCTTAAAAAGAATAATAATCCCATATTTTCTCTAAATAATATCTTATTGCCCATATTTTTCGAAAAATCAATCATAATACGACTTTTTTTTATATTGAGGGAAAATTTAAGAGAAAAAAGGGGTCTCTAATCATTTATTTCTGTATCGTATGAAGAGAAAAACAAACAGGTATAAATAGTCTCTAATGTAACATTATGCTTCCGAGATGGAGAATCAATGCGAACCCTGAATGGGTTTTTGATTCTGACGTAAGCGAGTACTGGTGATGTGGAAATTTGTTTATCACCCGT
>JAFGOM010000073.1 GCA_016926505.1 Methanospirillaceae archaeon | reverse complement strand
GGAGGGCAGGGCTCTACCGGTGTAGTCGTGGGTGTTGGGGTATAGCAGTTAAAGGTCTGGTAATTGAGCTGGTAACTGCCACTTCCCTTCAGCGATTTGACCATGACATAGTAATATCCTGTCTTCGGACTCGTGATAGAGACATATCCATCCGGCCCGTACGAGGTATCTGCCCAGTCATACCGTGACTCGGTTGGATACGTGTTATACGAGACATAGATGTTAAAATCTGCATCTGCCGTGGGTGAGGAAGCCATAAGGGCATAGCCTACCGGCCGGGTATTCTGCGGACCAAAGAGCTGCCAGATGAGATCCGTCCGGGTACTGGTCACCGGGAACGTGTAGTAGTCATACCGGTACTGATCAAGATACCCGGTCTTTGTACTGGTATCAGTCGGATTACAGGGACCGGGAAGGGGTTGATACGTCGGCACCGGGGTAACCGGAGGGGTTGGTGGTAATGGTGGTGTTGGTAGCGGGGATACCTGCTGGTTCTTTGCTGTAAAGGTGAACGTTCCACTGCCATATACCGGATCAATACTGAAATACCAGAGTCCCGGACCGACATCCATGTGCTTGTACTGGGACGGGCCGGTCTCTGCAATGGTATAATCATACTTGTAACCGGTATACGATGGCCAGTTTCCACCCTGTTTCGCATACAGATCAAAATCCGCTCCGGCAGGAGCATAAAGATCAATACGTGCATCAGAAGAGATCTGGATCTGGGTCTGGTACGGAAACGATCCTGCAGAGAGATATGCTGACTTGGTGATCGTTGTGCCCACATCTGCTCCTGCAGGGAGTGCTGATATGCACATAATAAGCAGTATAACTACTGCTACCGTGGTACGATAAACAGGTTTCATTTTAATCCTCCATTCCGGGCATACTAGGATATAGGCAGAACAATAACAAAGGATTTATGGTAACTATGAAAAAAATTGCAGTATTGCATCATGGCTAATGGAAATCTTTAATCCCGAATCAGAATGGTTTCCTGTTCCGCAACGGGATTATTGAATTGACAGGGGTAAAATTCCTCTTCATTGAATTAGCCGGTATAATATCCTACAGAACCGATCCATGCCGGCATTTCCAGATCCAAACCCGATGCCTTCTTATACGAGAGAACAGGCGGATCATACAATCCCTGCGCGTCGTTAAAGAGAGAGAAAATAACCGGAATCTATGAAATTAAGGCGGCTTTCTTATCAATCTTTATTGAGTTTGTTTTATGAAGAACAACCAGAAAAAACCTGACCGCAGAACCGGAATCACCGGCGGCCTCCCGCCTGCAGGGAATAAAAAGCCGGTACTCGTTATCCTCGGTTCCTATCCGAGTCGTCAGTCGCTGTTAAAAGGAGAATATTACGGAAATCCCAGGAACCAGTTCTGGCAGATTATCCAGGAAATACTTGATATCCCGGCAGTACTTCCCTACAGACAAAGAATCACCTGTCTTGCAGGATGCGGGATTCTCCTCTGGGATGTTCTCTCCTCCTGTTCGCGAATAAACAGCAGTGATGCCACAATTCAGGATCCCATTCCCAATAATATCAGGGAACTGCTCGCAGAAAACCCCTCTATCAGGTGTATTGCACTAAATGGGCAAACTGGATCAGGATATTATTTCCGCCGCTTCTTCCCTGATATCATGAATGCCGGATATCCGCATCTCCTCATTCTTCCCTCAACAAGCCCTGCCAATGCGAGGATGCGACTCGATGAAAAAGGAAACCAATGGAAAGAGATCCTACCCTTTCTCTCATCGAAACCTATGGAAGATATCACGTGAAAAATCCCTTACACAATCTTTTACGAAACAGAGAACCTTGAGATTATCTTTTGAACGGGTATCCATCTTGTATATGAAAATCCGAAGAGGCAGGATTACGTACATACACACTGATTCATTCAGCATCACATCCAATCCTCTTCAGATGAAACGGAACATGAGATTCAGGAGCCAAAAGGGTTTCCCGCTCATCATAACAAAGAACAACCGTTTCCAATTAAAACCCCGATAAAAACCGGCGTACTAAAGCAGGTCAATCGCACGCATTCCTCACTCTGTTCAGAGAAAAGACAATATCTTTTCTCATAGATACCATAACAGTGATGAAAAAGGAAACAGATTAGGTGAAAGATGGAACAGACTCACGTATTACAACCGGTGCGGTTCTTTATCTCTACCCTTGTCAGCGTCTTAATCTCCCCAAAAAAGACGATAAAAGCACGTGCAAAAACAGAATTGTGTACAGCGTTCCTGTATTATATCGTTCTCTGCGGGATCATGGTTTTTCTGGGAATTTTTGTTCTTTTCACTGACCAGGTAATAAGTCCTGGTTTTTCCTTCGCGTATCAGGGATATATGCTTTTAGTATGCTTAGGAATTTTCATCGCCCCCCAATTTCCCGCCCTGGGAATTCTTATGATAACAACACGAATCTTCAGGGGAAATTCAGGTATTTCTGAAACATGCAAGGCATTTTTTTACGGGTTAACGCCTTCTGTTTTTTTAATGCCCATATTATTACTATTACGTGTAACCGGAAGAGGAACAGATCCTTTATTATTTTTGGGAGTTTTGGTGGTTTTCGTATTCTGGTCAGGTTATCTCATCTATCTTGGCCTGAAAGAATTTCATCAGATCTCATCGGTACAGTCTTTTTGTTCAGTTTTCTCTTGTCTCATACTGATAATTATCCTGTCTGTGGGTTTTTACCTGATAATCCTCATGCTGTCATCTCCTCCCTATCCTCCTTATGGCCCGGCATTGAATGTCGAGAGAATAGACGACCAGTATCTCATAACCTTTATGGGAGGACCTGATCTGAGTGAGCTCGAATCTATTGGAATCTATCAGGAAGGCAGTATTCATACACGAATACCGCTTGCAATTCAGGTTGGTGCAACCTGTACGGTTCCGGTCAGGGATATCGGAGAGACAGTCACGCTGGCTGCACAGTTTAAAGACGGCACGATGGCGGTTGTGTATGATAAAAATTTTGATGCCAGACAAGATGCAGTATTGCCGTCCGGAACCCCATTACCACTTGAATCGCAACCCAAATCACCGCCTGCTGAGATTGAGAGGAGGATCACGCTACAATCAACGCCTCTTTATACATCGGAGAATAAGACAATCATCCTGGATGTATCGTTTCATGAGGGCAGTTACCTCGTTCGAAACATCGGGGGCGAGGGGAATTCCCTTGTCGATACCATAACGGTCTGTGCAAGTGGGAGTAGTAATTCTCCCGGACAATTTACTTTAAAAACAAAACCGGGATCCTCAGTTCAGATTACCAATGCAGGCTGCGGAAAAGAAGTTGTGGTTGTCACGGCACAGTACAAAGATGGTAGTTCAAAAGATTATGGATATTACTGGAATGCTCCATGCAATGGTGTTACGTATTTCCATGACCCGTCATATCTGCCAATTCCCATTTTTGAGTGAGATATCTGATCCTATCACCGGACCCTATCCGGGACAGTTCCGATATGAACGGGATATATTGCAGTATTGAGAAAAAAGCCGGAGATAATTGGATATTATGATGAGATTACATCCCATTATCATATCTCCTACCTGCTTTCGTTAAAAAGAACCAGTTCACCGGGTATCACCACTGATCCGACAATATCGCAACCAGGAACAGATGACATCAGGGAAAGAATTTCCCATGTACAGCTTGTATAAAAAAGCTCCTGTTATGAACCATGGACCATTCGTTCTGCATGGGGATCGTACAGACTGACTACCCCTCCGATCACGATAATGGCCGGGGGACGAACCCCTCTCTCGTCTGCCTTTGCCCCGATATCAGCAAGGGTTCCAATGGTCTCTCGCTGGTCCGGCCGAAAACCCTGTTCAATGACCGCTACCCGGGTCTCCGATCTTTTCCCGTATGCCACCAGAGTATCTGCTATCTTTGCAAGATTTTTCACTCCCATCAGGATGACGATTGTTCCCGGTGAACGGGCAAGCCATTCCCAGTCAATGGCAGACTCTTCCTTCGTGGGATCCTCGTTTCCCGTCAGAAAGGTAACCTGCGATGCATAGGCACGATGGGTTACAGGGATCCCGACAGAAGCCGGAACGGCAATGGCACTCGTGATCCCGGGTACCACTTCAACCGGTATCCCGTGCTTCCGGAGCGTCTCCAGTTCTTCACCTCCACGTCCAAAGACAAAAGGATCACCACCTTTTAGCCTGACAACCGCTTTTCCCCGGTTTGCATGGGTGACCATCAGGTTCTCGATCTCATCCTGCTCTTTGGTATGGTGTGATCCATACTTCCCGACATCGATACAGAGAGCATGGCTTGGGAGAGAAGCAAGGACTTCATCTCCCGGGAGTTGATCATACAGGATGACATCGGCAGCATCAATTACCTCGCGTGCCCGAATCGTCATCATACCAAGACCACCCGGCCCTGAACCGACAAGGAAGACTTTTCCAATTCCATTTCCCGGACTATTCATCGTGATATCCCCAGTTGTTGATATGCATCCTCTATCAGGTGTGATGCCCCCTGTCTTATCTCCTTTCCAATCTCTTCGGCCTGCAGGAAACCGGTTACCTTCTCCTCAACCCGGTACTGCTCAACTCCGTCAAGGGAGAGGACCTCTGCAATAAGGTACCGGTCTTTTACATAGACACCGAGCGGGGTGAAACATCCGGCCTCAATCTGCTCCATCACGGCCCTCTCAATCATGGTGTCCTCCCGTGTACCAGGATCATCAATCAGCGAGATTACTGATTCAATCCCACTTTCCTGTCTGCAGACGACAGCGACGGTCCCCTGATTGGGAGAAGGAACATACTTTTCGGGATTGAGCCTCGTGCCGGGAAGTGAGAGGTTAAGTCTCTCTGCCCCTGCTTCTGCCAGAATAATCGCATCATACTCGTTGTTACGCAACTTAAGAAGTCTGGTATCTACGTTTCCCCGGAGCGATCTGACCACCGTTCCGGGCAGGTGCCTTCTCACCTGGGCTGTCCTTCTGGTACTTGATGTTCCGATGATGGTGATCTGATCCAGTTCCTTTTCAGATACCAGAAGATCGGCAGGGGAATCCCTCGGAAGAATCGCACCGATGGTAAGGTTAAAAGGCCGTTCTGCAGGGATATCTTTCATCGAGTGCACGGCTATGTCTATCTCTCTTCGGGTTAATGCATCATCAAGAGCCCTGACAAACACCCCTGATCCCCCTATCGCATGGAGCGGCACCCCGGTTGTCTCATCACCAGCCGTACTTACGATTACCAGACTCGTCTCTACTCCTTTCTCCTCAAGCAGGCGGCTGACCGTGGATGCCTGGGCAAGGGCGAGCCGGGAACCCCGTGTACCAATTCTTACAGGCATGTATCAAAAGCCGTGCAGATCTCCTGAATATCTGCATCTGAATGAGCTGCAGAGAGGAAGCAGGTCTCAAACTGGGAAGGAGGAAGAAAAATTCCACAATCACGCATGTTTTTCCAGAATAAAGAGAAACGCTCTGTATCTGCTCTCTTTGCAGAAGCATAGTCGACAGGCGGTTGTTCAGTAAAGAAATATGCAAACATGGATCCGGTCTGAACAAACGATCCCCCACGGTCAGTGATACCATCTCCGATAACCTGGGTATATGCTTCCATTCTGTCGTAGATATCCTGGTTATCGATGCAATAATTGAGAGCAGCCTCACCGGCAGCAAGGCTTAAGGGATTGCCAGAGTACGTCCCGGCCTGGTATACCGGACCGGCAGGGGAAAACATCTCCATGATATCCCTCCGGCCGCCGATTGCACCGATAGGTAAACCCCCTCCGATAATCTTCCCAAAGGTTGAGATATCAGGAGAGATTCCGTATGCCACCTGTGCCCCGCCGATTCCTAGCCGGTACCCGGTAATTACCTCGTCAAAGATCAGAAGAACGTCGTATTCCCTGGTTACTGCACGCACTTCCTCAAGATAGGTGTCAAGAGGAAAAACAGGCCCGATATTTCCCATGACCGGCTCCAGGATCAGTGCAGCAATATGGTTGCTGTCTGCCGCGAGCATTGCCGTAAGTGCCTCGATATCGTTAAACGGAACCTGGCGGGTATGGGAGACGACATCAGGATTAATACCTGCAGAATCAGGCTGCCCGAGTGTTGTGCATCCCGATCCCGCCTGGACCAGGACCCCGTCATGGGCACCATGAAACCCGCCTTCTGTCTTGATGATATCAGGTCTGCCGGTAAATCCCCGTGCGAGTCGTATTGCAGCCATGGTCGCCTCAGACCCGGACGAGACAAACCGCACCATATCAACCGAAGGATGATCAGAAATAATACGCGATGCGAGAGAGATCTCCTTCTCGGTAGGTGTTCCATACAGCCATCCATCCTGTATCTGTGCCGTTAATGCTTCCATAACTGCCGGATGGGCATGTCCAAGGATAAGGGGACCGTACCCGCAGCAGCAGTCAATGTATTCATCACCATCCACGGTCTCTATCCGTGATCCTTTCCCCCGGGTAACATAGAACGGATAGGGTTTAATCGCACGCACCGGGCTGCTCACACCGCCCGGCATCATCTCTCTCGCTTTCCTGAATAATATCTCACTTACCTGCATAACATTCAGACCTCGTGTAACCACCTGCATACATCTTCTGCAAAATACGTGATGATAAGGGCGGCACCAGCCCTTTTTATGCAGATAAGACTCTCCATCACTGTTTTTTGTTCATCAAGCCAGCCTTTTTCTGCAGCAGCTTTTATCATTGCATACTCACCTGATACCTGAAACACCACCACCGGCAGACCCAGCTCCTGAACATCCCTGACCACATCAAGAAACCATCCTCCCGGTTTGACCATCAGAAAGTCAGCACCTTCCCCTGCATCCAGTTCTGATTCTAAAAACGCTTCTCTGCCATTCGCAACATCCATCTGGTACGTGGTCCGGTCTCCGGAAGAGTAACCTGAGTCTGCAGCCTCGCGAAAAGGACCATATAACGCACTTGCAAACTTTGACGAGTATGACATGATGGCAACGCTATAAAAACCTGCCTTGTCAAGTGCGTCCCTTATCGAGGTAACCATCCCGTCCAGCATGCAGGAGGGTGCAACAACATCTGCCCCTGCTTCTGCCTGCGAAACTGCAATTTTCTGCATCAGAACCAGTGAAGTATCATTATCAGGTTCAGGCTCAAAACACCGGTTTGACAGGATACCGCAGTGTCCGTGATCGGTATACTCACAGGCACAGAGATCGGTGATAATCACCATGTCAGGAACTGCAGACCGAATCTCGCGTACCGCTTTCTGTATAACGCCGTCATGTGCATAGGCTCCGGTTGCCCGGGCATCTTTTCCGGCAGGAATACCAAACAGGATGACTGCCCGCAAACCGGCATCCCGAATCCGTCCTGCAATGATTCCGGCCATAGATACAGGGTACCTGAACCGGCCGGGCATGGATTGAATGGGAACGGGTTCGTCAGCGTTCTCATCAATAAAAAGTGGTACAATAAGATCATCCCTGGTAATCAGGGTCTCCCTGACAAGCGGCTGTATGGTTCTTCTTCTGATTCTCCTCATTCGTCGGGTTGGGAACATACTTCTCCTCCGTTCGTTATCGCGTTCACCAGTTCTTTCGCATGATCCAGATCTCCGTGTTCTGCCGAGTTTTTAATGGATGAGGTGAGATCTGCAAGCATCTTCTTTACAAGGGCACGGGAAAGATCGTCGACAATCTCTTTTGTGCGGTCATCACCGGCACAGAGACGGCAGATTGCCCGATCACGTTCCCGTATCCTGATGGCATCACCCCAGGAATGAAGTCTGGCAAGGACCTGATCTGCAGATCTCCGGTTAAACTGCCTGATGAACCGCTGTAGTTCTTCCCTGACAAACTGCTTTGCAAGTTCTGCCTCGCTTTTCCTGGTATCTGCCGTCTTTTTATTCACCTTTCGCAGATCATCAATGGTAAATAGCCATACATTATCGATCCCGACAACTTCGCTCTCAACATCACGTGGCTGGGCAATATCAATGAGAATCAGGGGTTTTTTTGTTCCATCGAGCGGCCAGGATCGCCCCCGCATCGCTTCTGCAAGTTCCTGATACCTGATGACCGGATGAGGGGCAGCAGTACAACAGATTACCACATCTGAAAGAGTGATATACCGGTAGAGATCATCCAGTTTGACTGCCGTGCCGGAAATCTTTTGGGCGAGGTGGCATGCCCGATCAAAGGTACGATTTGCAACATAGATGGCTGAAAGCTCCTTTGCTGCAAGAGCCTGGGCAACGAGCAGCCCCATCTCCCCACTCCCGACAACAAGGATATGTCTTCCTGCAAGACTTCCGATCTGATCCTCTGCCAGCTGAACCGCTGCAGAACCAACCGACACCGCACCCTTGTTTATCTTCGTCCGGGTTCGAACATCGGTTCCCACATGAATCGCCTTCTTGATACAGAGACTCAACAACGGGCTTGCGGTCCCTGCATCCTCAGCACACAGAAGCATCTTTTTTATCTGACCAAGTATCTGATCCTCACCGATAATCATCGAGTCGATCCCGGCTGCAAGTTCAAGGAGGTGGAGGAGAGCTTCTGAATCCTCCCGGATAAAAAAACCGGTCCTTCCTCTCTCATGCAGAACAGACGAGAGTACGGATGCATCTGCCTCGGCATACACCTCCACCCGGTTACAGGTCTGCAGAAGCATCACTCCCGGGATGATCCTGCCGAGATCGTGTAAAAATTCTTCTTCATCAGGAAAACGAAACCGTTCGATCTCAGATACACTGCCCTGATGATGGGATACACCGGCAATCGTAAACGGTGCAAAGAGATCACGCTTCATGCAGATATCTCCCTGATACCATATGCCAGGCTGCCCCCTCGTCTACGCACAGCATTTCCTGTACCTCGGTATCACACAGTACCTGCCATATTATCTGCTTTCTTTTTACCTGATCTGTTATTGTCTCTTTTAACCGGGTGCGAAGCCGTTTCTGAAGGTGAATCATGGGATCCAGGTAGGGGAGACTGGTCCTGATATAATCCTCGAGATGATATCGGACAAACCGGGAGACAGCCGGGCTGCTCCCGCAGGTGCTTATCGCAATACAATAATCGTCTCCATGGATACGGGAAGGCAGAAAAACGTCACCCTCTTCTTTGTCAGCATTATTTACAAGCACTTCAAGAGATCTGCAGAGGGCCGTGATATCTGAGTTGAGGTCAGGGTCAGATGTGGCAGTTATGACGAGAAACGCTCCCGTGATGATTCCAATCAGATCCTCACGGGTAAGATCGGTTACGGTTACATACTCCTTTTGAACGGCTAAAGTATCAAAAGAATCACAGAACGTCCTGCTATAAACCGTAACGTCAGCCATTGGTATGAAATAAGAAGCTTTTCTGGCCCCTACCTGACCTCCGCCAAAGATGACTATCTGTCGGTTGGTACAGTCTATCATCAATGGAATCATGATACCGTACTGGTACGATTCGGATCATTGGTTAATATATCTATTTTTTACTCTTCCCTATCAAATCAAAAGGAAATCGATACTATTTTAATCATTGACTGACAATGTTATGGAGCACTTTTACTGCGTCGATAGTGTAGTGGTCATCACTAGGCGTTGCCAACGCCTAAACCCGGGTTCGAGTCCCGGTCGACGCATTCTTTTCTCTCAATATCTCTCTTCTAACCATTTTAAAAGAGAGAACCCATGATCGGTTCGTATCAAAAGATGCCACGTTTTTTCCAAACGTGGATGGGAATTCTCTTCACCTGACATGAGGGCATTTCCGGGAAGGAGAGATAAATTAAGACCAGATCTTTTTTAAAAAAGCAAAGAAGCCGTATAAGAGAGATCCTATCATCTCATTTTTTGTTGGATAACCTGGTAATCCTCGTTCTTTTTTGTCAGTAATTCCCTGATGGTACCAAGTTCAGGCTCAAGCATCTGCCCACAGGTATCATCCATCCCGGGAACATCAAACATCTGTTCAATGAAGGTAAGCATCTGCTGAATAACCCGTGTCTGGTTTCGAAGAATCATGTATTCACGGATTATCTCTTCTGAAACACCCTGTTCCCGTGCGCCTGCAGCAGTTGCCTGAATAGACTGCCACTCTTCCCAGAAGGTATCAAGAAGTTTCCTGATATCAGTAAGCCTGAGTGGCTTGGTAATATATCCGTTAATGAGCTCACCGTACGAGATAATCTCATGGGGATGTAGAGACTTCGCAGTCATGACGATAACCGGAAGAAGCGTGAGATCCTTCTCCTTTCGCATCTCTAACAGAACCATCCAGCCATCCATTGGCTCCATCATGATATCAAGAATAACCAGATCCGGAATGATATCTTCAAGCTGTGCAAGACCTGACTGTCCGCTGTACGCAGAGATGATATGGTAATCTAACCTCTCGAATGCATCTTTGTAAACAGATTGAAGCGCTTCATTATCATCGATAAACAGTATCGTCTTCATCGGTATTACCCTCATTATGATTCGAGAGACGATAATGCTTGCGTATTATCATGATCTCTCTCGTTCACTGACCAAAAGATACTGCGAGGTATGGGGCATCCCTCAAAGGATGCTATCAGTTCTTTTTACAAAGGATACGATCCTCTTCCATGCAACGTTGACAATCGAACCGGTTACATACCGGAATTCCCTGTTTTCTGCACCGGATATAGCTATCCTCTCCTCAAATCCGGGAACCACCCGGACAGGAATTACCGTAGGCAGACGATAGAGTGGATCTGCCTGCATCATGGGCATCTCTTCAATGGGCATCTCTTCATCCCCGTCCACACCGGAGATGAATGGTACCATTCCTTTCTGCCTCTCAAGAGTAGAATGCCAGTGAAACTCATCGATAAGCGATATTTCAGAAAAACCATCCTTATGTGAGAGAAGATCAACTGCCTCAGACAGACTGCTGACAGGATTTCGATGACTATCATTGGAAAGCCACTGCAGTAATGTAGCAGCGCGCTTTGGATCTGCCTTTTGAAACGTGCCCGAAAAAGAACGGTATCCCTGGATTTGCGGTGAGGATGAGATACAATTCCCAGGGCAGGGGATCTCTGATGCTGAAGAGTTACCCTCATCTCCAAAGGGAAGTGAAGAGTTATTTTCATCAGGTAGAGTCTGATTCCATCCAAAAGAGATTTTTCCCTTTGATCCATAAAACAGGGTGCATTCTTCTTTTTGTTCTTCCGTGAGTGCCTCATCTGCAGTCTTTTTTGCGGTCGGGATGCCTTTTCCGGAATCACCAGAGAGACAGATGATATCAATTTTTTCATCACTCCTGGCATCCCGGAGAACCAGGTTTATTTTGTTCATCCCCTCCTGCAATTGCAGGAATTCACCAGGTACCGTGGATTTTGGGGGTACGGGAGAGGAGAGTCGGGAATTGAGAGATAAAACCGAACCTGCTCTCACCAAAGACAGGTTATTTTCTGAAGCTGATGAATTTGCAAGGAGATATTGGCGGGGTGTAAACGGTAAATCAATCAGATGAAGAAGGAGGGTTGAGAAATCATAATAGAGTGAATAACCGGATGAAAAATGATTGTCAGGCTCGCAGACAGGAACATCCTCTCCTTCGGGTGAGGAGCAGGAGATACACTCTTTGACCTTTTCCTGCATCGGTTCCTGTACCTCTTCGGTAACCCTTTCAGAAACAGGTTCTCTACCACCGGTATATTCCCTGTCTTTTTTCCGGAATGCGGAAACGGGCAGGATATCCGGGAGTCCCCCTTCACACCAGGGACATGACCCGTCATCAGGCATGAACCAGTGGGTCTTGTCTCGTGAACATTGCAGAATTTCCCGGGAAACCCTGCGTAAGGTAGTATGCCAGAGAAGGGCTGACGGACGTCTGTCAGGATCCTCTCCTTTCAGGAAACAGGAATCAAAAAGTTTCCTGATGGGAAGAGGGATACGGGCATAGGAAGGAGCAAAAAGGGGAGGACGGATGTCATCTCTCGCGGTATAAGGATACAGTCCCTCTTGTATCCGTTCAGAGAGGGTTTGTTCTTTTCGTTTCGAATCCGGTGCAATCATGAAGGGATGAACACCATCCATCAGTAACCGGAAGAGTAAAACCGCGAGTCCGAAGAGATCCGCAGGATAGAGATCGGTTCCATCAGAAATATTCCCGGTGTTCCCCCATTCCGGTGGACAGAGGTCATTCTCAAGAGCTCCCGCAGGAAGAAACAGACCGGTATCCGGATCCCGGACCTGAAACGCATCGCTGTGTATCAGATGAACAGAACAGTCTTGAGAGACTAAAAGACTCCTGATACTCAAACTTCCTGCAGCCCGGTGACCACCGGCATGTAATGAAGCGATCAGACCTGCAAGATTTGCACCGGTGATGATGAGATGGCGGAATGAAAATTCTTCAGAAAACCGGGCAATACGATCTACAGGATCATAACAGGCATGTATCTCAAAAAAACGGGTTCTATCGGTAGCATGCATCAAAAAGCCGATGGATAGAGAACAATCCGGATCCCGGTACAGCACTGCCTGTGGCCATGAGAGTGCCCTGCAGAGCCGGGAATCAGGCGGGGGATTCCGGATCATGACCGAGATCTTCTCTTCAATACTCTCCGGGATACCGGGAACATGATAGACTGTGGCAACGAGAGACCTGCTTTTCTGAATTGTCCAAAGAGACCTCTTCCCTGACTGAAAAAGTCGGTTTTTTAGAACGATACATTTCTTTTCAGAAGTATAGCAGAGATCCTGCTGCGAAAGAGAGAGGGGTACCGGTTCCGTTTCCTGGCGGCATTTTTGAATTGCGGGTCGGGGTTTCCGCTCTTTGTATGTCTTCTTTCTTTGGGGAATTTTTCCCGGAGAGATTGGGGATCCCGCCGGATCATCTGTACGGCGAAGGACTGTTCTCCTATATCCCGGTATTCCCTGCAATACACTGCACCACTCAGCAGCACCGGGACGCCGGGATGGAACGTGGTACCCGTCAATGAAACACCGGGAGAAGAGAGCGGCAACCGGGCCCGGGATTTGAGAGTAATCAGGCGCATAATCAGGGGGTGAGATTCCCCGCCGTGGTCGTGCAAACGAGAAACATCCTATCCTCACCTTGTCAATCGTTGTAGGAGCAGATATGAG
The DNA here is from genome assembly GCA_016926505.1 of Methanospirillaceae archaeon. Classification (GTDB taxonomy): domain Archaea; phylum Halobacteriota; class Methanomicrobia; order Methanomicrobiales; family Methanospirillaceae; genus JAFGOM01. The sequence continues at coordinate 6,488 of JAFGOM010000073.1, read as the reverse complement.
CATCTTCCCTTTTGCCTGGAATGGATGAACACCATCCATCAGCAATTTAAAGATAAGAACAGCCAGTGCATACAGATCAGCATGATACCGGTCAGGCCGTCTCCTGGCGAGATCTAGATCAAGGAGTTCAGGAGGAAGATACTCACCGGTTCCAACCTCGCAGGAAAACACCTGTTTTTTGTCCCTGTCCCGTACCTGAAAGGAATCGCAGTCAATAAGGATAACAGAACCTGACACGTTCGCAAAGATATTTGTCTCCCTGAGATCACCGATGCAATGACCTGCTGCATGAATCTCATGAACAACAAAAGCCAGACTTAATGCAATCCGGTATACCATCAGGCGATCCGAATCAGGCGTATGAATGCAGGGAATCAAAGCCCTGTCCTGGGGATCGTAATAGTGATGGAGAGGGAGATACTCCCCGGTATGCACCCGCTGCATCACGAAACCTGCCAACGAGTTCTTTTCTTTCGAATCATAGAGCAGGGATACCGGCCAGGCCAGATACTCATAAACATCACCGGGAGGGGGATTGTTGACCATTGCCTGTATTTTTCTGGTCAGAAAAGGAGTCTTTTTGTTGGCAAAATATATCTTTGCACAGAGATTATCCCGGCCATCAATCAGAAAAATCTCTCCCTCACCCCCGCTTTTTCCGGTAGCAGTCAGCCGCACCGGATTCGCAAATTCGTCATACAATTGTATTGTACGATTTTTTTTGCGGGAAATTCTTACTGTACCGGATCTCTGTTTTGGGAAAAGCAGCAGGACAGGCACGGTTTTTGATCCACCGTTTGAGGAGATCGTGAGAAGAGGCCGGGGACCAGTACCGGTATAACCACTCTCCTGTACCAAAACCCGGATCTTCTGTTCATCCCGCAGGGAAAACCGGGATGGCTGAACTGATATCGCGGGAGAGGAGAAAGTAATGGTGCCTGAAAGAATACCGGTACCTGAATTTTTGATGGTAAATGTGGTCTCATGCTGCCTGCACTTTTCCGTTATCCTGATAGGAAGAGTCGTGACCGGAAGATACAATGATGGTTTCTGGTTCTTCTCTTTTGCAAAGGAGACCGTGACAAAGACACGCTCCTGTCCGCCATCAGATACGATGTCTAAAAACCCGGTACAGAGTGGTCTTTGTGGTGCCATTTCCGGGTTGAGAGTCAGGATTATCTCTTCTGAATCAGAGATAGAAAACTTCTCCTTTCCGGGTGTAAACCAGGGTACCTGGGATGTAATGGTTCCTTTGAGCATTCCCTTACCGGCATTTCGAAGCGTGACCGCACTTGTACTATCACGGGATCGATCCACATCCCGCAGAAACAACCGCCTGGGATGAATGGAAAGAACCGGTTCGAGAGGTCCTTTTTTCATCAGTTCAATACTGACAGTCCGGGTTCCGCCATTTGAGACGATGGTAATCAAACCGGTAATCAATTCGGTATCAGGTACCTGATCCGCAGCAAGGAAAACAGAGAGGATATGCAGGTACGGGGTCTCGATTCTTGGGACAAGAACCTGGATCCAGGGTGAAGAGGAATGGATGGAGCCGATTAATATTCCATTCCCGGTATTATACAGACGTATCGTCCCACGATACCGGATAACCCCTTCCTGACGGTATATACGCAGCGTATCTGAATCAAGGCTTAAGACAGGTTGCTTTTGTTGCATCAGGGTCTCATCTCTGCGGGATAACAACGAAAGGAGTATCTGTTTCGGTCAGGCTGCCGGAACACGATCATCGGCCTCTTCTGAAATAACAGCAATAACAAGCGTCTTATCATCATCAGATACCATCTTTACCTTCTCTCCGGAGAGCAGAGTATCCAGGTCAGAGGATCCGGTATCAGGGAAAGGAGTCCGGGTAAAGTAGGTGAAAAGGGGGGCAACAAAGGGGTAAAAGATCTCAAGACCGCCATCTTTCCGGGTAGAAAGCGCACCCTGGCATCCGTCTGTTGCAACGGCCAGAACAGAAATTCCCATAACTTCCGTGCACCTGATAGAATCAATACTATCATCAGCAGTGAGCGGGATAACCTCGTTTACATATTCAGACGGGCCAGGGCCTGATATGAGAAGATATTCACCAGTATCTCCTTCCTTGCCGATAACGATGCCGTCCCCGATATGTGCCACAGAAGCCTTTTTTGGCGTGACGTCTGCAACGATCAATGTACAGGCGAGGTCGCGGGGACTGATACCCAGATCCTCTGCAACACGGAACAGTTCACTCCTGGCATGGCAGGCAGCCTCAAAAACTGCTCCCCTGTTTGCTTCCAGATGAGAAAGAGCAGAGGAGACCGCAATGGAAGAGCCCAGTTTTGCATACATCGCAGATCCAAGACCATCTGATACGGCGATGAGTGCCCGTAGGGATTCGGTATCCGGTAAAACCTCACCGATCCAGGAATCCTCGCATTCCTTCCCTTCCCTCTCGTGGCTCGCACCCTGTACACAGGAGCCATAAATCCGGACTGTTTTCCCGTTATGCGTACATTCCTGTTTCATGATGAGCGATGGTAAGATTTACCTGACGAACCAGTGAAAATGAAAAAGAGATCGGTTATAACGATATAATACCCCATCCTTGCGGCCCAACCGGGTTTTCAAGCATGATATCATCACCAATCCGCGAATCAGAGATCTTTGTCAGACTTTTGGAGAGCCACATGAACATATCTGCAAACCGGGCCTCTTTTAATTTCAGGGGAGAACGGTTCGGAGGGGAGAGCTCATGTAATATCTGCATATCTGCCGGATCAACACCAAGCATCCAGAAGAGAAACTTCTGTTCTGCTTCTCCCCCATGCACTGCCTCAATGACCCGGTTCCATCTCTCATCCCCCCTTCTCATGTCTGTTGGATAACCGTCGGTTATCACAAAGATCCAGGGCCGGTAGTAATCAACACCCATGGCCCGGTACTCCTCCTTTCGATCCTTAACAAGATCAATCCCGGTTAAAATTGCCTCCCCCATCGGACTAAATCCACGGGCGGTAAGAGTTGGAGGGGTAAAATCACTCATCCCGGTGAATTCCTGAACCACGAGGACCTTGCTTCCAAAGGTTACGATCGCAACATCAACCCGTTTTCTCGCCAGCTCATCGGCCAGAAGTTCACTGGTGAATATCTGTAACCCCTCATTTAACTCATGTATCTTCGTTCCATCCATCGAAGACGAGGTATCAAGTACAAGAACAGTTGCACAGTGAGGGTGCTGGGGATACGGAATAGTAACCATATCCTCAAGCGATTCGGCCGGTTCCATAGTATACTTTGTTTATCACCAAAAAGGTTAAATTTTTCCCTGATATACGGGATTGGTACCGAAAATTTACGGGATCGGAACAATCACGATATATATGACAGATCTACTCCTTGGTATCGGCAATCCACTTGCATCAGATGACAAAGCCGGCCTTATCGTGGCAGAACTGGTTTATGCAGCAGCAGGGGATCGATGGACCGTCATACTGGCATACACAGCACCCGAGAACTTTACCGGACAGATCCGGAACGTTGCACCTGATCTCCTTGTTATTATTGATGCTGCAGATATGGGTCTCTCACCCGGGGCAATCAGGACGGTATCCCCCTCCCTGATATCAGATGCCGGTTGGGGTACCCACCAGTCCTCCCTTTCTACCCTGACTTCATTTCTGGCTCCTGCCTGTAAAGAGATAGTAATCATCGGGATACAGGTTCTCTCCCGGGATTTTGGAGAGACGGTATCACCCCGGGTTCAGACTGCAGCACATGAAGTGGCAGAGAGTATTATCAGACGAACATGGAGTAAATTTCTCCCATATCTGCCCTGACAGATCCCCCGGATCTGCTGGAACCGGGGAAACAGAAGAAGAGTTTTATCCTGTCTTTCACTACAGATACGCTGCATTTATGATTCAAAATACAGAGAAAAGAGAAGAGAAACGAGGATATATCAGGCATATAACCGTTTTTTCCTTTCTTCTCCTCATAACATCCCTCCCCGCATGCTGCATGGCAGAGACCTGGCCATACTGTACTCCAGGAGAAGGGGCCGTTCCCTTCACGGTCCAGTTCGTAATACCTGACCCGGGAGCAGTAACCGGAGTTCTCTGGGAGTTTGGAGATAAAGAGACCTCGACCCAGGCAAAAACATCCCATACGTACACCAAGCCCACTATCTACTATCCAAAAGTGACTCTTACGATCCCGGGTGGTGATATTGTGTATGATTTTGATTATCTCAAGGCTCTTATGAGTGAAAATCCGGGGTCTGCAACCAATGAGAAGTTTTACCCGAGGGACTATACCATTTACCTTGAATCAGATGAGATAGCCACCTTTACCAGTGCTGACTATGCTGCCCGTGGTGAATCACTGGGCAGGCTTGGATTTTTAGAAGAAGCAGAAGATGCCTATAAGTCGGCCACCGGCCTGGACTCCGGGGATGTCATGGCATGGAAGGGATATGCAGACACTCTCTACTCACTGGGATCGTACTCACCGGCAGTGTCTGCATACAAAAGGATTTTGGATCTTGATCCATCTGATACCTCTATCCTTTCAAGATATGGCAAGGCACTTCTTGCATTAAAGAGGTATGATGATGCGGTATCGATACTCAGACAGGCAACCGGGCTTCCGGGCAGTACCGCATCCACCTGGTCCGGGTACGGGGAGGCACTTGAGGCTGTAGGAATGCGGGCAGAAGCAATTACAGCACTGGAAAAGGCTACCTCTCTTGATTCAGATAACGCATCAGCCTGGCTCCATTACGGAAAAATCCTTGCAGATGAAGGCAGATTAGAAGAGGCAAAAACGGCACTTGAGCGATCGATCACGATAAACGGTGGATCGACTATTGCATGGTCATCCTATGCAAATGTTCTCTCATCCCTCGGGTATGACGAAGATGCAAGTTCTGCCAGGCGAAAAGCGGGCAGTATGAACACCGTACAACTGCCACAAAGAGCACCACAACCCCAGTATTGTTCGCTCGGATAAACCTTTTCTGACTTTTTCCCTTTTAGCCCGCATTATTCGTACGAACAATTCCTGATGGGACTCCCGGTCTCCGGGTATCGGTACAACCGGGAAAGAAGTATCTTCCGGTCGCCCCATCTGACACCTGCTGTCTCTTTTCTATTGGTCAGATACATTAACCAGCTCCCACCAATATATAGGACAATGTCGTCTTCCCCGGACCTCCCCAAGAATTATGAATATGCATCTGTTGAAGAACACTGGCAGCAGGCATGGAAAGATGAAGAACATTATTTTGACCCGTCATCAGACCGCCCGCAGTTTATCATTGATACTCCGCCTCCATATCCTACCGGGGAGTTCCATATCGGCAATGCCTTTAACTGGTGTTACATTGATTTTATCGCCCGTTATAAGCGGATGTCAGGATATAATGTCATGTTTCCCCAGGGATGGGACTGCCATGGCCTTCCCACTGAGGTCAAGGTAGAAGAGATACATAACATAACCAAGAACGATCTCCCGAGATCAGAATTCCGCGAGTTGTGCCGCTCGCTTACCCGGGACAATATCGAGAAGATGCGCAGGACCATGCGGCGAATGGCTTTCTCAATCGACTGGTCGCATGAGTATATCACGATGCTGCCTGAGTATTACAGCCTGACACAGCAGTCTTTTCTTCATATGTATCATGCAGGCCAGATCTACCAGAGTGATCACCCGGTAAACTTCTGTCCCCGTTGTGAGACGGCAATCGCTTTTGCAGAGGTCAGTTACGAGGACAGGAAGACAAACCTGAACTATTTTATCTTTGACGGTATCGAGATTGCAACAACGAGGCCGGAACTTCTGGCAGCCTGTGTGGCAGTTGCAGTCCATCCTGATGACAACCGGTATACGAGCCGTATCGGAAGCCGCCTTACGGTACCGATATTTCATCACGATGTCCCGGTTATTGCCGATGAGGCTGTCGATCCGTCATTTGGTTCAGGGGCGGTAATGATCTGTACATTCGGGGACAAGCAGGACGTCTTATGGTGGAAAACACATAATCTCCCCCTCAGAAAGGCGATCGATAAAACAGGTCATATGACCGATATCGCAGGGGCTTTTTCAGGACTGCCATCAAAAGAGTGTCAGAAAGCAATACTTGCCGAGATGGAGAAAGAGGGGATACTGGTCAGACAGGAACCCCTGGATCAGCGGGTCGGAACATGCTGGCGGTGCAAGACACCCATTGAGATCCTCTCAGAACACCAGTGGTTTGTAAAGATCCCGCAGGCTCAGGTACTGCAGGCGGCAAAGGATGTCACCTGGTTTCCTCCGCATATGTTCCTCCGAATGGAGAACTGGATCGAGCAGATGGAATGGGACTGGTGCATCTCACGCCAGCGTCTCTTTGCAACGCCAATCCCGGTCTGGTTCTGTAATTCCTGCGGATCGGTTATCCTCCCTGATGAATCAGAGATCCCAATTGATCCGACCGTTGACATTCCCGGCCGGCCCTGTCC
>JAFGOM010000008.1 GCA_016926505.1 Methanospirillaceae archaeon | reverse complement strand
CAGGTTCTGCCCCTGATACTGATCTGTATCCGGCCCGGTACAACCCGAAGACAGGATCAAAAGAATCCCGATACCAAGTATTATTCCAAGTAATCTGTCCATATATAATAACAGGACCACAAATAGTTTATTGGTTATCCTTGAATGACATAGAGAAGACGGGTTGGATGAGACCAGAGCATAATCAGGGATGCTTCTCTTCTGATATTATGCCTGAAAGGAATGGGGAATTAAACAAAATTCGTGGAACATGGATTTTTGGTTCCAGGATAAAGAATTTTTGAATTCGGGAATGGTGAGACAGAATGGATCCGGAGGGAGATAAAAGACACGGATGTTATCGCAAAACTGGTATGAACCGCGCAGAATGCCTGTTTGAGCATGGATTATGGAGCACACGGTTTATTGTACTGCTGGCAGTGATCTTTAGTATTATCAGTAGTGTAATCCTGTTTTACATTGGGTCTGTTGAGGTTATCGGGGTTTTATTTGCCCCTTTTGAGGCCCATGACAGCGAAACCCTCCATATAAATATCCTTATCACGATTATCGGGGCAATAGATCTCTACCTGATCGGGGTTGTTTTACTGCTGTTCGGGTTTGGATTGTACGAGCTGTTCATATCAGAGATCAATGTAGCCAGGGTTGATGATGAATGCCACTCACTGCTCGAGATCTGTTCTTTGGATGAGTTGAAAAGTAAAATTATCAAAGTCATTATCATGGTGCTGATTGTAAGCTTCTTCCAGCATACGCTCTCAATGGAGCTACAGTCTGCATTGGACAGTCTTTTTATGGCACTCTCAATCCTTGCCATTGCCGGTGCGGCCAGTGCGCTGCACCGGTTTGGGGTTTGAGCACCATTTATTATCCCGCATTCCGCAGTTCTTTAAGAAAAACAGAAAAAATTTTTTAAAGGACTGAGGAATGCGGTTTTTTACCATTTATAACGTTTTTACCTCCTTGACATGTATCGATGATGTAATAGTTCCTCAATGGGAGGAATAGTTTGGGATCAATGAAATTAACCGGAAACCATAAGGAGATCCAATCTTCACAGATTACCTGCCCTTTCCCATTCTTCAGGTGTCATAACCGGGATAGAAGTTTTTCCGTTAAAATGACGGGTATTCCATGTGATAATCCGGGATACTTCATGCATCTCCGCAAGCCAGACGATCTTTGCATCTCCATACCTGACTCCCCGCTTGATTATCTCCATCACTCCCCGTGTAGATTCTTCCCAGAATACCTCCTCTGAAGGAAACCGGGTTTTGGGAAAAAGAACCTTCATATCTGCCGCATTCAGGTAGGTGCTGACAATCTTCTCTCCAAGATCGCCTTTTCCCCCTGATGCCAGAATTCCGGCTAATTCAAGTATATTATAGATCGTCGTTGCAAAAGGTTCTCCTTTCATATTTTCAAGACAATCCTTTGTGACTGAATATCGGGAGTCATGAGTAAAAAAATGATAGATCGCAAGGACATCAGAGTCAAAAAGTATCATCGCCTGACCTCATCGATGATCTGATCGATGGAATCGGTTTGATATGTTTTCGTTAATGCAGATACCACCTCCTCCGGATCATATGCAGAAGTAATATCCCTGAATGATCCGGTCCCTTTTTTTCCATGGAGGGATCGTACTACCGCCTGTTTGAGGGGATCTGATGTCTGGTATGCACTGACGAGTCGTCTTACTCCATCCATAATTACTTCGGTCCTGCTTGTGTAGATACCCTGGTCCTGTAAGGTATCGATGATCCTGACTAGTTGTTCAGGCATCCTGACTTGGATGAGTATTGTTTTCGATGTCATGATGATTACATTACAATAAGATTTTCACCCTATATCTTCTCCGTCTTCTCAGGATTGTATGAAATCAATTGTATGAAAATTGAAGCTATAATGTAAAAGAAACCAGGGATTTGAGGAATAATTCAAATAGAACTACATTCAACTGACCATTAGTTAATTGCAGGGATAATTGCAAAATAACGCTTCGGTTCTCTGAAGATTTCAGATATGATCTCAGGCGGTATCCCAACCTGTACCTCATAGTTCTGGAGTAATATTTCTGTTTCTTCAGTGAGTGGTAACGATCCCCTCTGTCCGGTAGCAATAGAGATAATATCCGGATTTTCACCAGATAACAATATCAGCTCATCAGCACCAGGAGGTGTATGGTAATTGAAAGGAGGCAATCTCCGGGATAGTTCACTCCGTTACGTTTCCCCGGACAAATCCTGTCCGATTAGAGAAAAATAATTTTTCTATCATCGGATCTCCGGCCAGAACGGATTAACCCCCTCCTCTGTCAGCACTTTCCAAACGGTTGCCCCGACATGTTTCCGGTGATAGTACTACCACGAATCTCCGGTCGCAGTCTCAAACCCGTTATACAGGTCCGGTCCATCGGTTGCACAACAATCCCCTGTTCTCAACCGAATTTTCCAAAAATTTGATGATCTCATTACTCTATTCCAACACTCCAATCTCACTGCATTCCCAAGATGATTAAGGAGGAATGGACCTGATTGCTCATTTCAGGTCATTTATTCATCTTATCAAAGATCTGATCCTGGAATTTATTCCATAAGATCCTTGGTGCATAGAGAAAATCAATTAATGCAGACCTGCATACGATACCATAGAGATGCCTGCACCACAATCCCTTTAAGACCTTCCATCAAAAAAATAATTTCTGAACTCAGAAAATTATATCCTGAATTAGAAAAAGAGTACCACGTGTGCGAGATAGGTCTGTTTGGATCCATTCTCCGGGGTGAAGAGACACAATCAAGCGATATTGACATTCTTGTTTCGTTCTTAGAGATTCCTGACCTCTTCTCATTCATCCGGCTCTAACAGCATCTCTCTAAAAAATTCGACAGAAAGACAGATCTGGTATTAAAGGATGCATTAAAACCTCACATCCGGGGGCATATCCTCTCTGAAGTTGTGTATATATAAACCGAGATATAACTGATTATCTTTCGATATTGGGGATATGGTGGCTCGTATCCTGGAATTTGTAAGAGATTTATCATATAATTCCTTCCTGGATGATAAAAAAACACAGTTTGCAGTAATAAGAGCATTTGAAGTGATGGGTGAAGCAGCGAAGTACAAGCCGAAACGGCTTTTGGCATTCAGGAAGCATGATGACGGATCACTGCGTCACCCGGTGAAGGTCATTACCGGATCACTCATTCTGAAGGTCAATACCAATTACCCTTTCACAGGATTGGAGGATCTGTTTCCGATCTCGGATCAGACAGGGGGAAAACGCTAATGATATCTTCTGTTACAAGAATTCGTTGAGAACATACGCAGGAGAGATTGGGATAATCAGGCATCGGTGTATGCCTTTATAATATGCATAAATATCCCGGTCGCGTTCTTGAGATGTGACACTGCCACCCGTTCATTTCGTGCATGGAGCAGGGCTAGATCGCCGGGACCATACTCGATAACCGCAATTCCTGCTTCCCTCATATGCCTCGCATCGGTTGCTGCCCAGGTGACACAGGGCAATGCCGGTTCGTGGTATACTGCTTCGATTGCCGTACAGGTCTCCCTGATAAGACGACAGGGAGGGGTAAAGGAAGCAGGTGCAATATCTTCGACCGTGATATCAGCATGAGGGTACTGCTTCCTGATGGAGTGTACGATGGTGTGTGGATCACACCCCCAGGGGATCCGCAGATCATACTCTGCACAACACCGTTGCGCTACCACGTTTACTTTCTCACCTCCGTTAATAACCCCGGGATTATACATAACATGCCTGAGAATACGATTCGCCTCCTGCAGGGGGATCCCTGCCTGGACAGAGAGGTTCTCTATTGTCCTAGTTATTGCCCCCTCAAATGTGGGATCGACCACAAACTCCTGCTGATGAAATGATTCGATATATTTCAGAAAAGAACAGGCTTCGATAATTGCCGATCGTCCGACTACCGGGTGAAGGGAGCTGTGGCCAGGTTCCCCATGAAATGTTACCTGCAGCCTGATGAGTCCTTTCTCCCCTATCATCGGTGACGAATATGGTGACGGTTCAGCGATCAGACACTCTTTTGGGGCTACGTAATTCTTTGCAAGCAGGTACTGCATTCCGTACGTCCCCTTCCCTTCTTCATCACAAACAAACGCAAGATCAACATCGGGCTGTTTTCCCTCTTTTATCAGGTTCCCAAGTGCAGCAAGAATAGCAGCGCAACCTCCTTTCATATCGGTAGATCCCCTCCCGTACACAAATCCGTCTGTGATTGTTCCTGAAAAAGGGGGAAAGTCCCACCCGTCATCAATGACCGGAACAACGTCAACATGACCACAGAACATGAGACCTGATTTTGATCCGGTAGTAATCAGGTTACAATGTCCGTTTTTTCCGGATATCACCTCTGCATGAATTCCGATATCCTCCAGGTATGATTGAATCCATACAATCACCTCTTCGGTGTCACCTGGTGGATTTTCTGAACGGATCTTCACGAGTTCAGAACAGATTTCTGCAACGTTCATGGTACTCCTGACCCGATATCATGTTGATTTGGCATATGCATCAAAAAATGCCGCGGTTTTTGATCCCTGATATATCTGGTTTAAGTAGGATCGATCAAACATCTCGTCAATCATTAATCTGAAATAATGAGTAGAGGTTGGACTTTTGGTATCAGGATCCAGAATAATCTGGAAACTCCGGTATGAGGCAGGGTCATCCGGGTTATAGATCTTCTGGATGAAAAGGGGAAAGAGTTCGTAGAGTTCGGGGTGTTCTTCCCGTAATCTGATCATGAATCCGGGAAATTTTTCACGCCCCTCTTTTTTTGCTTCATCGACCCGTAACCGCAAAAATTCCTTTGAGAGAATATTCCTCGGGTTCTGGTAGTTGTATGCAAGTATTGAGATTGAAAAATCAAGATGGGCCAGTGCCTCAAAGTAGTAAAACTTTAAAACAGGATGCATATCTGACATATCCTCAAGAATGAGAGATTTTTCATAGAGTTGTGAAAGGACCTTCTGATATTCATTTACTTCCTGCATCAGTACCTGATTCGGGGAGCAAGGCAAAAAAATGAACGGTCACCGGACCTGCATTCCCGACGTTGTACCCCTCTGTGTAAGGGGGCATCACGTCTTTTATTGTCCCAAACAGATTATTCTGCAGATGCAAAAGAGGGAATTAGAGCCTTTAATGGGCATAATCTGAATATTCATGGTAATATTTTTAGTTTCTATGTTATCGATAGTACGGTTTCCGGAGCCCGACTGCTTTTATAAATGCCTCATCAAGGTCTTTTCCGTGCAATCCGTTTATATCGATAAGGTTATCGTTACGCAGGAGACATGGTTTTAATTTTCCGTCTGATGTAACCCGTAACCGGTTACAATGCATGCAGAATTCACTGTTGTGCACGGGACGAACAAACTCAATCTGAGCACCGTGAAAACAGTACTTCTTCCGGTGATGCATTTTTCTTGTCATTATCTCTGTTGTATCCCGTGCAATACGGGACTCTAAACGGGATACGTCGGCATGATATGGACAGTCACCCGACTCCATCAGTTCGATTACCTGAAGAATGAGTCCTCTCTTTCCTGACACATACGCAATAAATGCATCTACATCGTTCTCGTTTATACCGGCCAGCAGAACCATGTTGATCTTTACCGGGGCCAGACCTGCCGTTAATGCTGCATCTATCCCTTCGAGTGCCAAAAAAAGATAATCGCGCCCGGTTATTTTTGCATACGTCTCATGATTGAGACTGTCGATGCTGATATTAACGCGGGATAATCCTGCTGCAGAGAGGTCGGATGCCATCGATGCGAGTAAAATGCCGTTTGTCGTGATCGAAGTCTCGATACCGGGAGGTACACGGGAGATGATATCAACAAGATCAGGTCGTAACAGGGGTTCCCCGCCGGTGAATTTGATACTTTTAATGCCGAATCTGATACCCGTCTGAATGATCTCATCGATGGTATCGGCACTCATCATCTCGCTGGGATCCTGTTCCCCTTCCCGGTGACAGTAGATACAGGCAAGGTTGCAACTCTTACAGAGACTTATCCGCAGGTTGGTGACCGGCCGGTTGTAGGGATCATACAGGACCATTTGAGCCGGTCTCTCCTCTGTAATACTTTGCGATAATATAGATCTCGGTACTTCCTCTTCGTGATGTTTTTGTCTTGAATGTCTTTACTGAATAGAAATGTTCCCGCATGAGCTGCAGCAATGCCGGAAAGTCTTCACCCTGGAACGATTTCAGGATCATATTTCCACCTGTTTTTAAAATACCGGAAGCAAAGGCAAGTGCATCTTCATTTAATGCGATGGCACGTGCCTGATCGTATGACTTCTGCCCTGACAAATGAGGTGAAGCATCACATACGATGCAGCTGACGACGGGAGTCTGCTCTAACACCTTCTCCTTTATCTTTGGGTCGGTAAAATCACCGGTAATAGTCAGTATCCCGGGCAGAGGGGTTATCGGGTTTACATCGATCCCAATCACAACACCGTTTGTGATACCTGACAGTACCTGAAGCCAGCTCCCCGGAGCCGCTCCCAGGTCAATGACAGAATCGGTGTCCCTGATGATGTTGTATTTATGGAGAATCTCTTTGAGTTTGTAGGCAGCTCGTGAACGGTATCCTTCACGTCGTGCCCGCTCTGAGACCCTGTCACCGCTGTACTGTGATCCCATTTTCATATCTCCTATGTATTCCGGTCACGGAGGTCTTTTATTTTCCCCGACGATAGAGACACATATACCTAATTGTATTAATATATAAAGTCTAAGAGTGACTAATAAAAGAGGGATCTATGATAGTAGCAACAATCAATTCTGAAACTCTGCGGGAATCTATCGAGACGATATCTGCCCTTGTGGTTGAATGCAGGGTTCATTTTGAGTCAGATCAGGTTTACGTCAGAGCTGTTGATAGTGCAAATGTTGCAATGGTTTGTCTTCATCTCGATCGTCAGGCATTTATCGACCTTGATGTTACCCCGGGAGAAATAGGTCTCGATATTGCACGGTTTAAAAATATCTTCTCTATGCTTGGAAAAGCAGAGAAGGTAACCCTTCATCTTCCTGATAAAGAAAACAAGATAAAAGTCAGTTTTTTGGGGTACCAATATGCCATTACCCTCCTTGAGGCTGCAACGATTAAGAAGGATCCCAATCCCCCTAATATTGAACTGCCTGGGAAGATCGTGATAAAGGGGTCTTATTTATATTCGGCAATCCGGGCAGCAGCAGTTGTTTCAGATAAGGTGTGGTTTGGAATCAGTCCTCAGTCAAAGGGATTTTTTATGAGTGCAGAAGGGGATAGTGATCACATCAGAAGGGAGTTCTCTTCAGAAGAGCTGATCTCTGTCAATGATGCAGACGTCAAGTCTCTCTTCTCCATCGATTATCTGAAAGAGATGGGAAAGGTCTTGAGTAACGCTGATGAGGTGACCATCAGTCTTGGAGACAATCATCCCATCAAATTCTCCTTTGACATTGCCGGAGGAGCCGGTCATGTCGAGTACCTGCTGGCACCTCGTATCGAGGCCGAGTGATGCGGATTGTCCTTGATACAAAAGACCTGGCCAAATATCCTTTTTTAAAAGAATCACAACATTTCATCAGTGATTTTGCCTCTGATCTTGAGTCATTTCTTTCCGGAAATACCGGAAGAATGGTTATAAAACGTGCGGGAGACTGCATCAGGAAGGCATTACAGGTTCATGATGAGGACGATACAAAAACAGAATCCGAAATACCTCCTCATATTGCCATCGCCACCTATGCGGTAGCACGCATTCTCGTCTCCTGTTCGGGCGAGCGGGCTCTTATTGACAGACTGGTAACCTGGCAGACCCGGCAGTTTTACGAAAATATTCTTGAAGAAGACCGGGATATGAAAGCGTTTCTTGCAGAGCGGGTTGGTATTGATATTACGGGTCCACAGGTACCGGTCAGGGATTATGTTGAGAGTGTCTGTCGTTTACGTGAGGATCACTGGCGTCTGGTAAACCGATCGGTTATACACGGGCTTGTTACTGTTACCGACGAAGAGATCGATGTATTTATTCGTGAACGTCTCTGGAATGGTATCAGGGAGCAGCTCCCCCTTCGTGTTCCTGCATCCATCTGTTCACTTCTTGCACCGGTTCTTGTACAGGTGCATGACCTTTATCAGAAAAAGATCATGCAGGAGTTCGGAGTAATTGAGGAGTCAGCCTATCCTCCCTGTATACAGGGATTACTGATCGCTCTCGCGTCGGGGGCACACATCACCCATATTGGCAGGTTTGCAGCAACTGCGTTTCTTCATAATATCGGTATGAAGAATGATACCATTCTTGAGTTATATGGCAGGGCACCTGATTTTAATGTTGAGAAGACGCTGTATCAGGTCGATCATATATCAGGGGCAGGAGGATTCGGAACCGAGTATACTGCCCCCGGTTGTAGTGCCATGAAGACTCATTCTCTCTGTATTAACCCTGATTCTCTCTGCAAGTCTGTTATTCATCCCTTATCCTATTATAAACAGAAGAAGAAACTGCTGAAGAATCGGGAAAAGAATGCCGGTACAGAAAAAGAGTAATGGCTGATCAGCCAATGGAGCATCAATCATTCAGGTTGGAACTTTCCTGATAAGAAAACCGCCAATACTAATGATCAGCAGGAATAGTAACAATCCGATAAGATATGCGTAATTTGGGGAAAAAATGATTGGCATTACCAGGAATAACAGCAAAAGTGCAATGATACTGGTAATTCCCACCAGTACATCGAGCATCCATCGTTTCATGATGACGTATATGTACCCCCTCCTTTTAGAAAAGATAATCGGAACGGTTCCGATGGATTCATTCGAGTATCAGTCACATGCATGGGTATGGGTGGGAGAGAAAGGGATGAGGTGGGAAAGGCATTAATGAGTGCGTCAGAGCAGATGAGAGAAAGAGTCACCTGTATTCCGAAGGATCCCTTTGTTCTGCTCTATGCCCTCTCTAAAGCAAAAGAACCTGCAGATGTTGCCGGTATCAGGAGAGAGTGTCTTATGGAAGAAAAAGAGGGAACCCCGGATATGTGGTACTCGTTTGGAGTTGACACTCCTCTGAGTCATGCCCTTTTATCAGTACTGAGATTTGATCCTGACATCAGGTCTGCAGCAGGGATTCTGTATTCCGATTCTCTTCCTCTTATACTTGATGAGATGCTGTATGATGTCAGGTATGCCCGGGATGATATGAAGCGATCTGATACATCCCTTCTGGACTTTTCAGTAGTCTCCTGCTGCAGAAAGAATGATGTTCCTGATCTCATTATTGCCGGTAGTCATAAAACAGCAGCAGCAGTCTGGCTGTTTGGAGAGAATCCCCGTGAGGTCGTGAAAAGTCTTATTAAGATCTCAGGACGCATTAATAATACTACCAGTGAGGATACCAGGAATGGGAATTAAACCGACTTACATTAAAGCGATCGGATCAGATCTCCTCAAAGATCATATCGAGCATTTCAGCGGAGATTTCGAACAGAACAAAGTTGCAGTGGCGAAAACGACGAATATTGTGAGCAAGCGTGTACGCAACCGTGTTGCCGGATATATAACCAGAAAAATAAATACGAAAAGAATCTCATAACTACCTTCATGTTTGAAGGGATTCTTCCTGCAATAATCACTCCTTTTAAGAGGAACCCCTCAATGGATCTCGATCTTGAGGGATTACGCTCAAACATTTCTTCATTACTTGATTTGGGAGTGCACGGTATCGTACCTTGTGGTTCAACCGGGGAGTCTGCAACCCTCGATTTCTCTGAGCATGAGAAGGTGATAGAGGTGACACTGGATGAGGTAAACGGGAAGGTCCCGGTCGTAGCAGGAACCGGTTCGAACAACACCAGTGAGGCGCTCAGGCTTACCCGGGCTGCGCGAGATATGGGTGTTGATGGGATCCTTGCGATCAGTCCTTATTATAACAAACCGAACCGGACCGGTCTTGTCAGACATTACCAGGCTCTGGCTGACTGTGATGTTCCGGTCGTGATGTACAATGTTCCCGGAAGGACCGGACAGAATCTCCCGCCATCATGGGTCGCTGAACTGGCTTGCCATCCAAACATCGTAGCGATTAAGGAAGCAAGTGGTGATATCAACCAGATTTCTCAGGTTATCGAGATGACCCGTGATGAGGATTTCTCCGTGATATCAGGAGATGATAACATGACCCTGCCGATGATGTCCCTCGGGGCGGTCGGTGTCATATCGGTGGCAGCAAATATCATCCCTGTGCAGATGATCGAGCTCTACCTGTCCTTTATGGAGGGTGATTTAAAAAGGGCACGGGAGATTCATTTTGCGATTTCACCCTTGATAAGGGCTTTATTTGCGGAGTCAAATCCGATACCGGTGAAGAAGGCTGCAGAACTTCGCGGTTTTGCAGGAGGTCCTGTCAGGCTCCCTCTTGCAGAGGCCGGGGAAGAGACCGTTGCGCTTCTTTCGGAGGTGCTTGCCGGGTATGACTGAGATAAAAGTTCTTATCTGCGGTGCGATGGGCAGGATGGGGATGACCATCGGCAACCTCGTCTCCCAGACTACGGATCTGCGACTGGTCGGGGGAGTTGATATCAGATCCGGGGAGGTGTCTGGTGTTCCGATCGTTGAGAAGACACAGATGCGTGATCTTATCAGTAAAACAAAACCTGATGTGGTGATTGATTTTACCGTTGCCCATGCCGCTGTCGAGAATGTTCC
The DNA here is from genome assembly GCA_016926505.1 of Methanospirillaceae archaeon. GTDB lineage: Archaea > Halobacteriota > Methanomicrobia > Methanomicrobiales > Methanospirillaceae > JAFGOM01. The sequence goes on along the minus strand of JAFGOM010000008.1, from coordinate 16,371 downwards.
GGTTGCAGCCGAAATGGGATGCGCAATCATTCTGGGAACAACCGGGCTTACTGACGAGCAGAAAAAAATAATCAGTGATGCAATCATAGCAGGGAACGTTTCTGCAGTTATATCGACAAACTACAGTATCGGGATGAATATCTTCTGGGATCTTGTCAGAAAAGCGGCACAGCAGCTGTATGAATATGATGTTGAAGTGACAGAGGCTCATCACCGGTATAAAAAGGATGCACCTTCAGGAACGGCTCGAACGATTTTAGAGATCCTGCAGGAAGAGATCGGTCCCCGGGAGGAGGTCTTCGGGCGTGAAGGAATGATGGAGCGGGGAAATGAGATCGGTGTGCATGTCATCCGTGGCGGGGATATTGTCGGGGATCATACCGTTTTATTTGCAGGCAATTATGAGACGATATCCCTCTCACATCGGGCATTTGATCGAGCCGTTTTTGCCCGGGGTGTGCTGAAATCCGCACGATGGGTTGTTACACAAAAACCCGGAATATACGGGATGAGAGATGTACTGGGTCTGTAAAGGCAGTACCCTAAACCGAAACGCATTTGTAATGTGGTCTGACTACATATAGGAGATCAAATCATGGTAGTAATTATTGATAAAGAGAAATGTACCGGCTGTGAAACCTGTGTTGATGAATGCCCGGCATCAGCAATAACCATGAAGGACGATAAGGCTGTCGTGGATAATGACCTCTGTGTCGACTGTGGCAGTTGTGTTGATGTCTGTCCGTCAGAAGCCATCTCCATGGAATAGATTTTAAGAATCTTTAATAGTTTACATGCCGGATCTATCCGGTATGATACCAGTGGGAGTTCTTGGGGCGACCGGTGCGGTTGGTCAGCGTTTTGTCCAGCTTCTGGCCGGTCATCCTTTTTTTGATCTGCAGGTTTTGACGGCATCACAACGAAGTGCCGGTAAGAAATATCGTGACGCGGTAAACTGGCGGGTTGATGTTCCGTTTCCTGAAGCGACTGCAGATATCGTTGTATCAGATACGAAAACCGAGAGTCTGAAAGGGGTTGATCTTGTCTTCTCTGCCCTTCCTGCAGATCTTGCCGGAACGATAGAGACAGCCTGCGCCCAGGCAGGCATCGGTGTCTGCAGCAATGCCAGTGTTCACCGGATGGAGCCTGATGTGCCTCTTATGGTAACCGAAGTGAATCCTGATCATATCGGGATGATCGACCTTCAGCGGGATCGCGGGATGGACGGGTTTATTGTTACCAATCCGAACTGCTCGACTATCATGCTTACGATGTCGCTTGCACCGATTCGCGGCTTTTCATTCCATGATATCAGGGTTGCGACCATGCAGGCGATATCAGGTGCAGGGTTTGAGGGAATTCCTGCGATGTCAATCTATGATAACGTGGTTCCCTATATCGGCTCTGAAGAGGAGAAGATGGAGAAGGAGACGGTAAAGATTATGGGAACTTTTAACGGTTCAGAAGTTATCCCTGCTCCCTTTACCATCAGTGCCAGTTGTCACCGCGTTCCGGTTATCGATGGCCATACCATGGCGGTCTGGATCGATATTCCGGATCCGGTACCTGCGGTAGCTGCGGCCTACCGGAATTACCAGGCCCCAATCAGCAATCTTCCCAGCCTGCCATTGAAATCTGTTGATTTCATGGAACAGCAGGATCGTCCGCAACCCCGTCTTGACCGGTTAAAAGGAAACGGAATGACCGTATCGGTGGGACGGCTCAGGGAAGGTATCCGGTATATCGCCATGGGTCATAATACCATCCGTGGTGCCGCAGGAGCATCGGTTCTGAATGCTGAATTAATCCACGCGAAGAAGTACATTTAACACCTATATCGTGACACATACAGAGGCATACCAGTGACTACAGAAGAAGATAACACGGTTTTTGTCGGAAATAAACCGGTTATGAACTACGTACTAGCAGTTGTGACGCAATTTAACAATGGTGCAGAGACCGTGTCAATCAAGGCCCGTGGTAAAGCTATCTCACGGGCTGTTGATACCACCGAGATAGCAATAAGCAGGTTTCTTCAGAATGTTGAGAAGAGACAGATCACCACGATGACCGAGGTCGTGGATACCGAGAACGGAAAGACGAATGTATCCTGTATCGAGATTGTTCTCGGTAACCGGGTGCATCTCTCTGAATCTCCCCGGTAATGGGGACCGTTTTTTTTATTATACTGTTTATATGCATACTCCCGGGTCAGGGATACCGGATTGGGGATCTTTTTTCTATCCGGCAGGGAGTGGAAAGACGAAGTTTTGTGCCTATGATTAAATAGGTAGCAATCGATCACTATTTAGTATATATCGTCTCAATACCTGGGTTTTCTCCTGTTATCACGATATCATGATTACCACGATTCCTATCATCGGGTTTGGTCTTTTAGTTCTCATCGGGAACCTCTTAAAAAAGGCATTTGTAACAAAAAAGATACCTGATGTTATCATCCTCATTGGAATCGGGATACTCATCGGTCCTGTCCTCGGGTTTATCGCTCCAGAGGATCTCGGGATTGTCGGGCCGGTTTTTGCGACAGCAACCCTTGTGATTCTCCTTTTTGACGGTGGAATTGCGTTGCAGGTGCGTGTCATTATGGGTGCTCTCAGGAATGCTATCCTGCTCTCATTCTCAACTTTTTTGATGACCGTTATTATTGCTGCCGGTCTTTTTATGGCGATATTTGGTGTTGATCAGATCACCGGACTGATCTTTGGCTGCGTGATTGGAGGATCTTCCTCAGCCGTTGTTATCCCTCTTGTCAGGGAACTGTCTGTTTCTGAGAGCACGAAGACGACGCTGATGATTGAGTCTGCTCTGACCGATGTCTACTGTATTGTATCGGTTCTAAGCCTGCTTGAACTGTACCAGAGTGCCGTTTTTGATGTTCCGCTGGTCTTTCTTCAGATCGGATCCAGTTTCTTTGTTGCTATCGGTGCCGGTTCTGTTGCAGGAATCCTCTGGGTACTCTTCAGGGAGAAGGTACGGCCGGTAGAGTCAATATTCACCGTCCCGGCAGTGGTATGCATTCTGTACGGGATGACCGAACTCATGAACGGGTCCGGTGCAATCGCTGCACTGTTCTTTGGCATCATTCTCGGTAATGCAAACCTCTTAAATGCAATTTTCAGGGAGAAAGAGAAACCGCCGCTTAAGAATCTGAGTGCTGGTGAGGTTGCCTTGTTTAACCAGATATCGGATCTCCTAAAGACGTTTTATTTTATCTTTGTCGGGATCTCTCTCCGGATGGCAACTCCATTCTTTGTTGCGTTCTGTGCATTGCTCGTGGTCATTCTTCATGTTTTTCGGATACCCTGTGTTATTGGTTCAATATTCCCTCCGAATTCAGAGGACCGGTGGATTGTGGTAGCCATGATACCGAAAGGACTTGCAGCGGCAGTCCTTGCGTCAATAGTAGTACTCTATGACATTCCTCATGCTGAACTGATAGAAACGCTTGCATATCTTGTAATTATTTTCAGTATCTTCTCAGCCTCGGTTATCGCATTTGTATCTGAAAGGAAAAGAAAAAAGACAGAAGAAGACATTGAGATCGCGGTTCCGTCTGTGTGAAAATTCCCCTTGTGTGATACGCTGCTATCTTATTTTTAAGATTTGTGATGATTATTGTTTGCGAGCGGAAATACGGGTATGGTCAGGCAATATGCTCCGATCCCTGGGGGATAGAACAGAGAAGGGATCTTTTAATTCTTACAAAAGGAAAAAAGGAGATAAAAAAAATTTACCCGCCAACCGGGGGGAATTCAGGACAATCACATGCAGAGAGGCTGCCTGACTCCAGTCCCCGGGTAAACCATTCCATCCGTTGTGCAGACGTCCCATGGGTAAAGGAGTCGGGTACTACGTATCCCTGTGCCTGTTTCTGGATCCGATCATCCCCGACAGAACTGACGGCATTCAATCCTTCCCCGATATCACCTGCTTCCAGAATGAGTTCCTGGTTCTGTGCCTGGTTTGCCCACACTCCGGCATAGCAGTCTGCCTGAAGTTCCAGTGCAACGGAAAGCTGATTTGCATCAGATCTGCTGACCATGCCTGCCAGTCTTCTCTCGTACGGCAGGGTTCCGACAATATTCTGGATATGATGTCCAACCTCATGGGCTATTACATAGGCCTGTGCGAAATCACCGGGAGCATGATAACGCATTTCCAGATCATGGAAGAAATCGAGATCCAGGTAGACTTTTTCATCCCCTGAACAGTAGAACGGGCCGACGGCGGAACTGGCATACCCGCATGCAGAATTTACGGATCCAGAAAATATTACGAGTTTTGGTTCACGATACCGGATCCCAAGCTCCTTTTGTAATATCCTGTCCCAGGTTGTTTCGGTATCCCCCAGCACAAGGGTAATGAAATCGACAAGCCGGTTCTGTTCTTCCTCGGAGTATGGTGACTCCTGCCATTCTGAATCCATTGAAAAATCAGAACTCTCAAGGAGCTGGGTTGGATCCATACCGAGTGCAATTGCAATTATGAGAATAACAAGGAGTGAAAGACCCCCGAGACCTCCGGCTGATCCCCCGGGAATCCGGGCTGCTCTCCTGTCTTCTACATTCGTGCTTCTTCTTCCTTTCTGCCATTTCATGTTCGTGCCTTGTGACCTCTTACAATATGCATATCCCCGGCTCAAATTGAAATCCTTTATCTGATACCGTTTACGAATAGAACCGGGAATATAAATCTCCAATCTGTATGATTCCTATCCAATCCTGTATCGTATTGTCTGATAAACATGACTATCTGTGGTATCGCATGTTCCGGGGCATAGATAGAGGATGGTATTGTCACTCATACAAGATTAATCTCTTCCTCTTGATCTCAAAGGTATTTTCGTTTAATCAGATGTCGCAGATTCGCCGTATTAATGCTCTTTATCCTGAAATTAGGAAAGGCTGATTCAGGAGCTGGATTGGAACGGTATGATACTGATATGATAACTAAAACCCGGGCATCTGCAAGACCGTAATTTATGAGTACACTCTGCATGGAAATACTGCCATTGACAAGGTACAAAACTATTTCATCCTTTCAACTGCAAAGATGGTATCATGAAGAAGAATCCCTTAAAGGTACAGCATATGGTCGCATCAGATCCCGGGAACAGATCTTTTGACACAGTGATCCTGCCACTTGGTTCTCTTGAGTCCCATGGTCCTCACCTACCTTTGGGAACTGATGCTTTAACCGCATACCACCTCTCCCTTGAGATTGCAGAAAAAGTTCCGGGAACGGTTGTGCTTCCGCCGGTGCATTATGGGGTAAGTGAACATTATCGCGATTTCCCGTTTACCATCTCACTCAGGTTTGAGACCGAAACTGCAATTTTAGAGGATATTCTGCAGTCCGTCTATCGTGAGGGTATCCGGAAGTGTTTCATCATGAATGGTCATGACGGGAACATTGCGCCCATTGAGATCGCTTCCCGGAAGGTAAAGGTTGAGCATCCTGATATTCGGATAGTCTCTCTTGATGCCTGGTGGGATACCGTAATCCCCCTGCTTCCAGATAACTTTTTTGAGGTCTGGCAGGGACTCGGGCATGGAGGCGAAGGAGAGACATCAATGGCTCTTGCATTATTTCCAGAGTTATGCAAACCAGAGAAGGCAGTCGGCGTGGTCCCTGCCCTGCCCCGACATCTTTCTGTCAAGTGGCTTTTTCGCGAACTGACCAACTGCGGGGCTACCGGGGATCCCACAAAGGGTTCACGGGAAAAGGGTCTTTATATGAAGCAGATCCTTGTTGATGCCATCGTTGACGAACTGCTCTCTCTTGATGCTTCCGGCTGGGATTATTGCTCTATTCTGGTCGGGAAAAGATAAGATAACGAGAGAGTTAATCTGCACCTTTCTGCAACAAACGAAAAAGACATCCACTCCGTCAATAATAACTGCCTGATAATCCGGATACTCTCATGCTTTCTGTTCATAGGCATGAGAATAATTCTCCCGATTGGTTCCGGCCGGCTGAAAAAAGTACAGTATCAGATTACCTGATATCTGACCTCATCATTAAAGCCCGGTTGTTCCTGTAATCAGTATTCCTTTTGCTTTTTTCTTCGTTTTTAGAGAGACGTTTACCTGAATTTGTTTTTTACACAATGCCAAGTCTGAAGAGAAGACTCAACAGGTTATACAGGGCAAAACAAAATACCACGAGAGTAACCGCGAGGAGTGCGATTCTGATGCGGGGCGTTTCCCATTTTGAATAGATACCACAGAAGAAAAGGACAATTGCAAACAGAACCGTGTTAAAGATGTACTGGTCCCCGTTCTCATTATCATTTTTCGCGTTCAAAAATGCCATTGCTGCTTTATCTTCCAGTTCTTTGCTCTTGTAAGAATTGGCGATATGATATTGTGTGAGATCAAAAGGAGTGCCCTCAGGAATTATCAGTCCTGATTCCCCTTCTGCCTCTGATATCCATACCTCAAATGCCGGTTTGAACTCATCCCTGAACCTCTCTTTCAGGAATAAAGCCCGCTTTTCATCGTGATTACTAACGGCATCCACCCATGAGGTAAAGGCCTGCACGTCAATTATCGTCTGGGTATTAGCCAATGTTGCTGCTTTGAGTGACTCTGTCCGGAATGTTGCAGAATTTCCAAAATCGATTGCCTGTATCCCATTCCACCGTGTTGCCTGGTATACACAGAATGCAGATGAGAGTGTTGCAATAAGAAGGAGAATGGCAAATATTACATCGATTTTTGGAGCTTTTCTTTTCGGGAATGATAATTTCGTTGGATCTATCATACAGGAATCACCCATTATTCATCAGGGAATCAGTGTATTACCAGATAAAACTGACGATACGGGAGATAATCTCCCCTATCAGTATTTCATCTTCCTTTTTCCAGTCATCGTTTTCCTGTTCTGATTTCATGAGTTACCTGTTTGTATGGGAACCATATCCCCTTTCATGACTTTCATCTGGGAGATAAGAGGTCGGTATTTTGAGACCAGAAGTGTAGCAAAAAGCGGTCCTAATATGATTCCTGCAAGGCCAATTGTTGCAATTGCCCCGATGGTTGTGATCATCATCATGGGAGCAGGTAATGAAACTCTCTTTTCCATCATTTTCGGTTTTAAGATTGAACCCGGAATAACCATGAAGAGGAGAGATCCAATGATAATTACAGCGATTGCCAGGGTACATCCCCAAGGGCAAGGGCATAGAGACCGATAAATATCAGAACAAGCAGGGGTCCGATTGTGGGAACCAGTTGTGAAAATGCCGCAAGTGTTGCATTCGCGACAACCCCTCCCTTAAACCCAAGGAGAGCAAAAAAAGGGGAGAACGATTAGAAAAGTGAGAACGCAGATCTGCAGATTTACCACGTAGGTTGCACACAGGGTATTTACTACATCTTTCTTGAGTTGCCGGCTCACTACCTTTAAATGTTTTGGCATTGCAGAGAAGAATTCATCATAAGATCCCTGCCCTTTACGAGAAACAGGTAGAGACTGAGCATAAAAAACAAGGCATGTACAAGAAAACCGGGAACGGTGTATGCAATTTGAAAAATCGCATTTTCAATAAAATCTATTGCAATCGAAGCAGAAGAGCCTAAAATACTGTCTTTCATAAAACCTACGTCAGGGAGGATGTGAAGCCAGAAGAGAATGGTTTCGGCCATCTGCAACAGATACCCGGAAGAACTGATAAAAACAGAGACGATAAAGTAGCCAATGACGAGTATCAAAAGAAATGTTAAGGCAATGACGATAATAGCAGTTTTTTTTCTGATATACATCTGCATACCCGCTGATAGGGAGCGTAGAGAACGATGCTGAGTGTTCCTGCAAGGATGATGGTTGATACATATGACCAGTACAGGTAAAATATGCCGGGAATGATACAGGATAGAAGAAGGAATGGAAGGATATTATTCCTGATATGCGGCGGGACCAAGGTACTACCTCTCTCTTTATCATTCTCATACAAAAGAGTAGATGCACTAATCATCGTATACAACCTTATAATTCTTTAAATAATCGCTTTATGGGAATTGAAAAAACGAATGTTCAGACTTTTTTTAAAATCAGGTTTCCCGGCAGTCTAAATACTCTTCTTCTGTGAGTTTGGAATCTATTGTGATTCTTCAATTTTTCGATATAAATGATGTTTCCGAATACTCCTGCCCGGGCAAACATCAATCTCTATAATGCAATGAAAAGATATCATATAACGATAATTGTTACTATCACTCCCTGGGAGAAAACCCGGCATCCAATCTTTATCGTGTGAATTATGACAACAATCGATGATTATCTGCAGCCTCTAAACAACGGTGTCTGGGAAGTGGTGATACACAAGGATGATATTTCTGAACCTTTGAGTGATAACTGGGAGAAATCTCCTGTTAATGTTCCAACACCCGGGACCGTTGCAAGTTATCGGAATGGCCAGTATCATGCGCATGAAACCAAAACAGAATGGAGGGTTCATCTGGACAGATATGATCCCAACGTCCATCCTGTGCTTCATCTAATCGATGATGCCCCCCTTTTTCTCATGATATCTGAGACCATCATAACCCTCTTCTCTGAAGCCGTCGGCAGATCAACCCAAACGAAAGAAAAATTGAAGGATCAGGAGATATCACTGAAAAAAGGGTTCCTTTTTGGGTTTATTCTCCTTTTAATCGGGTCTGTCTTCCTCATCTCCCCAAAGGTGATGTACTATGGTATTATTGGTGTCGTACTACCTGCCATTGTTATCGGCGCCGGTGCCCTGTCCGTAATCAGGAGTATTATCCGGCACCCGGGGGAGGTGTCAGATCAAAAAGACCTGTTTTATGGAGGATTATTGATTATAGTTGGCATCATTCTGGTATATATCCCTGTCATCTTCTGGAGCCTTCTATTACTGGTAATGCTGTCTTTCTGGATGCTTTCAAGCGCTTTTATCCTCCTGAACCGGGCCAGGAAGGGCAGGTCTGCCATTCCTGAAGGCTTTTACAGCAGATTGGCCATTGCTCTTATCTCAATAATCGTAGTACTTATCCCCCTGCTTATACCGGGAATGATGCTTCATCTCTTTATGCTGATTATGGGTGTAATCATTATTTTGCTTGGCTGTGCATTGATCTCTGCCTCATACAACTTAAAGCAGAGATCGAAAATGCATCCGGACGTGATAACTCTCTAAAAAACAGACGTATTCAGTATTGTTACTACAGGGCAGCCTCTAAATCCCTTTTCCTTTTTATGGAATAAAGCGTAGTATTCCTGACATGATTCGGTATTGTCAGATCTCTCCCGCCTTTTTTCCGTGATACATGAATTGATCAAGAAGAATATTCCACCTGTAAAAACCAGTAGATTCAGATGAGTGAATCTGGTATAGATTGTGTATATGCAGGTTTGTTAGTCGTGCACCACCAATCGTAAAGCAGCAATATCCCTGACAAGGAAAAAAGAGCCTTTCTGATCTGGTGTTTTTCAGGGATACTTACCACGATCAGAGATTGTCAATCTCCATAATTCCAAATACTCCACTATACCAAAACCATGAGAGAAAAGAAACAATGGAGATCATTACCCCACGTTCAATTCTTCGAAACTGGCGTTCTTTAGATGCAAAATCACTTGTAATGCATGCTGATAATACCCGGATAGCAGCAACCATGAGGGATGCATTCCCCTCGCCCTACACCATGGCTGATGCAGAACGGTTTATCAGTATGGCGACCGGTACTACCCCTCATCTGTTTCTGGCGATCGAGGTCGGGGGAGAGGCAGCAGGAGGTATCGGGATCCACCTGCAGGATGATGTAAAATACAGGTCTGCCATGATAGGATACTGGCTCTCCGAATCCCTCTGGGGAAAAGGGATAATGACTGATGCGGTACGATCACTTCTCCCGACAGCCTTCACGCGATATGATATTGTCCGGCTTGAGGCGGGAATTTTTTCAAATAATCCCGCATCGATGCGGGTTTTAGAAAAATGCGGATTTATTCGTGAGGCAGTTCACCGGCATGCCATCACGAAGAATGGCACTCTTCTGGATGAGGTTGTGTATGTGTATTTCCCTTCTGAAAGATAGAGGGTAAACTTGTGTTACCAAATCTTCTGTTATTACTGCCACTTTCGGGAGAGATAGGGTGATTTTTATTCATGCCGGATCAATCTGGATCAAAATGATATGAATTCCGTTCTTTCCCACTATCCCATCGCTGTTGAATCAGGATTTCCCTGCAGGAAAGAAAACTCATTGTCATTGATCCGCAATGGAAAATACCGCGTGTTATCTTCAATTTAGAATTATTATAGACTTTTTTGGGATCAAAGGCATTTTCGTGATTTTTTAAAAACACTTATCGTGGCAGACGAGAAACACCTACCGCATGTTACAGGAGCTCAGTGTTGAGGCATGGATACAACAACGCCGTTCAAACCTTGATGAAGCCCGGAGATCTGCTGCAGAGATAATCAGCACGATCCAGAAGGAAGGTGATGCAGCCCTGCTCCGCATGGCACGAAAGTATGAACCCGATCTGGAATCGATATCGGTAACCCGGGAGGAGATTGATTCTGCCTATGACGAGGTTGATGATATTCTGGTGGAGAGTCTCATCGAGGCTGAGGTGCGTATTACCCGGTTTCACGAACGCCAGAAGGATCATGATCTCTGGTTGGAAGAGGTTGAACCCGGCATTACCCTTGGTGTCAAGACCACACCTCTTGACCGGGTCGGTCTTTATATTCCGGGACGCCGGGCTGCATACCCGTCAACCGTTCTTATGAATGCGATTCCTGCCAAAGTAGCCGGTGTTCCTGATATGTGTGCATGTTCTCCGCCTCCGATTCTCCCGCTCACGCTGGTTGCTCTTGATATTGTCGGGGTGACCGAGATTTACCGGATGGGAGGCGCCCAGGCAGTTGCAGCGATGGCTCTCGGGACACAGAGTATCAAACCGGTGAGAAAGATTGTCGGGCCGGGTAATGCATATGTCACTGCCGCAAAGATGCTTCTCCGGGAAGAGGCTGAGATTGATTTTCCAGCCGGACCGAGCGAGATTGGGATAATTGCCGACAGCTCTGCCAATCCTGAATTTATCGCCATTGATATTTTAGCCCAGTCAGAACATGATCCTGATGCTGCCTGTATTCTGGTTACTCCTGATAAAAACCTGGTTGAGAAGGTTAAAGAGGAGATTTCAAGGCTGATGCAGGAGTTGCCACGAACCGATATCATCACAGAAGCGCTTACTCACTCCGGGTATATCGTAACACCTGATATCCCGGGAGCTGTATCTGTCATGAACGGGATTGCCCCTGAGCACCTCTCGATCGTGGTACAAGATTCACTGCCGGTTCTCTCGGCAGTAAAAAATGCAGGTTCCATATTCGTTGGTCCATACGCACCCGTTGCAGCCGGTGATTATGCATCAGGTACGAATCACGTACTTCCCACGGCAGGATATGCTGCAACCTATTCAGGGCTTAATGTCAGCCACTTCTGTAAGACCTCAACGGTACAGATCATCACGAAGACCGGTCTTGAGGCAATAGGTGATGTTATCGAGAATATTGCCGATGCAGAAGGTCTCACTGCACATGCCCGATCGGTCAGGATCCGGCGGTCATTTCGGTGAGATCCCGGTGGCAGTTATTTTTGTAGCATCTGGCGATAAACCGGATTGCATGAATTCTCTCAGGAATATTTCCCATAAAACCCGTTCTTTTTCGAAGCGAAATCCTCATGTAGGTAATAGATCCTTATACCTATGAGGTGAAGCCAGATGCCAGTAACAAAAAAACCCTCAGTGATAAAGGTAATAACATTGATTGGCAGTTCCCCGAAAGGATGGGATGATGCAGCCGCAGTTGCCGTAAAAGAAGCTGCAAAGACTGTACGAAACATTAACCAGGTAGATCTGAAGCACTGTTCAGCAACTGTTGAGAATGATAAGATTGTTATGTATCATGCGGTTGTAAAGATCTCCTTTAACGTGGAACAGGATATTTAATCCTTTTTTTCCGTTCTATCAGTTTTTTTATTCCAGTGAGATTATTGTTTCATCAGTCTGATATTTCAGACGACATTTCATGATGCAGAATTACATGGGATAGGGTATCCTGATATTCCTCTCTGATGGACTGTTCTTAATGGGGATAGGAACTCTTATCCGGTTACAGGGTCTCATATTGCAACCGGAGTGTGTACAATGAATCACATTAGATTGGTCTCATGGAATACGCCTGTAATTGTTCTGGTTCTTATTCTGATTCTGTTACTAATCCCTGTTGTTCCGGCCGGAACATCATCGCATCCCATTATGCCAGACGATCTAACCTATCTTGGGGCATTCCGTCTCCCTGATGGAACCGGAAGGCCGGATACCTTTGAGTACGGTGGGAATGCCATGACATATTCACCGGCCGGGGATAATTCAGGTCTCAGTAACGGATATCAGGGTTCACTCTTTATCACCGGTCATGACCGTACCGAAGAGGTCAGGGACGGGGGTAAGGTGGCAGAAGTCTCAATTCCGGTTCCCGGTCTGGCGGATCATCCGTCCGGTCTGCCACAGGCAGAATTCCTTCAGCCTTTCTCTGATGTTTCAGGTAATTTTTTTGATGAATACTACACGATCCCACGAATGGGACTTGCCTATCTTGACCGCACAGAGACCGGGCCTGTTATCCATCTCGCATGGGGGAACCACTTCGATTCCGAGCCCTCCCTGCCAACCCACAGCTGGTTCTCGCCACACCTTGCAGATCCGAATCCACAGGGGAGCTGGTACATCGGCGATCAGTCTCATTACATGGTAAACGGGTACCTTTTTGAGATACCAGAGGATTGGGCAGACCAGAATACCGGTGGGAGGTACCTGGCGACCGGGCGGTTTCGTGATGGTGGCTGGTCAGGGATGGGACCCGCTCTTTTTGCTTATTCGCCCTGGACCGATGAAGAGGGAACACCGTCATCATCGGGTTCTCACATGAGAGAGATCACGCTTCTGCGGTACCGGACATCTGAAGAGAGCTCAGAGATAACCGATGCAATGAACGGATACCAGCATCCTGATGAATGGGAAGGGGGTGCATTCCTTACTACGGCTGACGGTGGCAATGCCGTCATCTTCTCAGGAACAAAAGGAACCGGGGATGCCTACTGGTATGGATGGATAAATCCTGATAATCCTGCACAACCCTGTCCTGAGATGACATACGCAGATGAATGCGCTGTCTGCAGGATGGATGACGGCACTCCCTGCCCGGCATCAGAGATGCAGGAGTGCACCCGGCACAACGACTACCGCGGCTGGTGGAGTTCATCATTTCGTGGAGAGATCATCTTTTTTGATCCTGCCGATCTCGCAGCGGTTGCGGCTGGTGAGATGGAATCATGGGAGCCACAACCGTATGCTGTTCTTGATATCGATCCCTATCTCTTTGCCAACCCTGGCCAGGTTGAGACTGATATGATCGGCTCGGGGGATCAGAGGAAGTTCCGGGTTGGTGATCTTGCCTATGATCGGGAAAACCAGATTTTGTATCTTCTGGAATATTTTGCTGACGGGGCTAAACCGGTCATTCATGTATGGAAAATTGACTGATGACTCCTCTCTCTTCTTTCCATGAACGTTTTCCCTTTTTTCTTCTTAACCCATTTTATCAGGGTTTTTATTTTCTGATACGAAAATAATTCATTTTTGTTTTCCGATAATCTTTCTTCCTTAAAAGCTCACCATTACCGATGAGATTTGATATAAACTGACAATGCAGATGACTAAGGATGACTCTATCAGATAAAGGTCATTATTATCTCTCTTCTCTTTTTCCTGCACTTTTTTTCCCGGGTTTTGATTGAAATCTGATTGACCATTATTATCTGATTCTTTGTTTTCCTTTCAGTAAACATGAGCACCATTCTTTCTTAAAAAACCAGATGATTGTACTAACAGATCTCATAGATGGTAATCCTTTTTTCATTTCTAAAAAGAATGGTTTATAGAGACTGTTTGTATTTATCAGAATGCAAAAAAGATTACCTGCATATCATCTGTCTCTTTTGTCATAATCCGACACAAAATGTTCTTCATATCAGTATCTCTCTCCTTTTTTTTGTTTTGATACCGGTGATAAATAAATCCCATTTCGGCAGGTTAAAAAATATCAAGAGTCTACCTATTTAAGAGATCCTAGTACTGGATATGGTGTAGTATTCAAATAGGTCTTCCTTGGGGCACTCCCATGGGGGTTTATTTGTATATACTGTGTTCATTGGGATTTCTTGATCTTCTGAATAAGAAATGACACCTTACAATCTGGTTAGGGGAATAAAGAGATGACAGGAATTCTCAATCCATATAAAGAAGCATACCGCCAGTCCCTGTCTGATCCTGAAACGTTCTGGGGGAATAATGCCCGGGGGATTGACTGGAACTCCCCGTGGGATACTGTCCTCGACAGATCAAATCCGCCATTTTACCGGTGGTTTTCCGGGGCTACACTAAACATCTGCTATAACGCTCTTGACCGGCATATACTGGCCGGAAAAGGAGAACAGACAGCTCTGATATGGGACAGTCCGGTAACCGGTATTATTCAAACCTATACTCATACGACACTCTGTGAGATGGTAGCACGATTTGCAGGTGGCCTGACAAATCTCGGACTTCAGAAAGGGGATCGGGTAATAATATATATGCCCATGGTTCCCGAAGCAATCATTGGTATGCTCGCCTGTGCCCGTATCGGTGCGATACACTCTGTGGTCTTTGGAGGATTCGCGCCAAAAGAACTTGCAAAAAGGATTCGTGATGCAGAACCAACAATTATTCTCTCAGCTTCATGTGGGATCGAGGTTAACCGCATCATCCCCTACAAACCTCTTCTTGATGAGGCAATAGAGATCAGTGGGCATAAGCCCGGCCGGTGTATCATTCTCCAGCGCAAGGAGTGTGAGGTAGAACTCAATCATCCCCGGGATATTGCCTGGGATGAAGTATCGAATAGCAGGCCTGTTGGTTGTGTTCCGGTTAACGCAACCGATCCGCTTTATATTCTGTATACTTCAGGGACGACAGGTGTCCCCAAAGGGGTTGTCAGGGATACCGGAGGATATGCGGTTGCACTTCACTGGAGCATGAGATCGATATATGGAATAAACCCCGGGGAGGTGTTCTTTGCAGCATCAGATATCGGCTGGGTAGTCGGTCATTCCTACATTGTCTACGGTCCGCTTCTTGCAGGTTGCACCACGATTCTGTATGAAGGCAAATCTGTCGGAACTCCTGATGAAGGATCATTCTGGCGGGTAATCGAACGTCACGGCGTGCATGTGCTCTTTACCGCACCTACTGCGTTTCGGGCAATACGGAGGGAGGATCCAAACGGCACTCACATTCCCCGGTACGATCTCTCTTCCCTGCGGACATTATTTCTGGCAGGAGAACGATGCGACCCGGATACCCTCCTCTGGGCAGAAGAGAAACTTCGTGTCCCGGTGATCGATCACTGGTGGCAGACTGAGACCGGCTGGCCGATTGGTGCAAATCCAGTGGGAATAGAACTCTTTCCGACAAAACCCGGATCCTGTACAAAACCGGTTCCCGGATATGATATCCGTGTCTTTGATGATAACCAGGTTGAAGTTCCTTTCGGGATAACCGGAAATGTTGTGATCTCTCTTCCTCTTCCTCCCGGTTGTTTCACAACGCTCTGGAATAATGACGCAGACTATGTAAAAACATACATGAGTACCTATCCCGGTTATTATCTCACATCAGATGCAGGGTTTATCGATGAGGACGGGTATCTCTGGATCATGGGGCGGACCGATGATATCATCAATGTTGCCGGTCACCGGCTTTCAACCGGTTCCATGGAGGAGGTTCTCTCGTCCCATGAAACGGTCGCTGAATGTGCCGTGATTGGTGTTCACGATATCATCAAATCAGAAGTGCCCGTCGGTTTTGTTGTCTTGAAATCAGGAGTAAAAAGGGAATTTGATCAGATTGAGCACGAGCTTGTCCAGTTGATACGAGGCAGGATAGGGCCGATAGCATCTTTTAAAACAGTATTGAAAGTAAAACGTCTTCCAAAAACACGATCCGGTAAAATTCTCCGGGGAACCATGAAGAAGATTGCCGACGGAGCACAATTCAACGTACCGGCAACGATCGATGATCCGGTTGTGTTGACTGAGATACAGTCTGAATTGCAGGAACGTGGATTTCCAAGGAGATAGTTCATCGGAATTATCAATTGGAAAGGTGATCTAAAATCGGGATAATTCTTATCTGGAAACAGGATTTTCATACTATTTTGCTGACGATATGTCTCGTATCAGAGACCGAATGGCATCTCCCATGTAT
>JAFGOM010000072.1 GCA_016926505.1 Methanospirillaceae archaeon | reverse complement strand
TGCAGCGGTAAGCCCTTCCTTTTTCATCGCATCTTCCAGATCCTCAAAAAATGTAAGAGCTTCATCAGGTGATAAACTGGAAAAATCTGCAGATACAGGTGGCCCTGCCAAAAAAGCCAGAAGGATTAGAGAGAGAATCAGCGGTAATCTCATCAGAATCACATCTCCTCTTCAGAAAATCCGGCATAATAGGGGTTGCTATCAGGAAGGCGGGTAACCTCAATCTGCTTTGTTGTGTTCTGCGATAATGTCCAGTTCAGCGGTGGCATCACAAAGAGTATCTTCTCGGTATCTTCCGGAATATCCATCCTTACCTTCTCACCAAAAAACGGCTCCCATGTCCCGTCAAGATACGAATAGGCTCCGGACAGGTGTGTTTCATTGATATCCATCATAATGGTCCCAACCTGGTACGGGGGAGAGAGATCCGGTTCCTGCCACCAGATCCCCTCCATCATGGGAGACCGGTTCGCGGTATAGTTACCCTCGATGTACCCGGTGTACCCGGAAACAGAGTATGTTCCCCTGATGATATCATCCCCGGTCAGTTTCAAAGAGATAATACCCAGCAGATCGGTCTCCCATTCACCGGTTACATCAGAGATACTTGTCTCGTTGGTAAAAAACGTAAAGGCACCGGTCCATGAAGGGTGATACTCTGAATAATCACCACCGTACTGGCAGTTATTCCCACAGTCATACCCGGGACAGCACCCTCCTCCCCGCCACCGGACCGGCTCTATCGTAACAGGATCCATGGTATCCACCTCACAACAGAAATCCCTGCAATCACCGGATTCTGCACCATAATATACCAACCCGTCCACGATATGGGAACAGACATACCCGGCACACTGTTCTCTCTCATACCAATCACAATCACAGGTCTCATACGATACATCTGATGACCCGGGCACTTGTGCGATTCCGTCAGGATAAATTGAATCACTCAAAAGAGAAAGATCGTCATCTTTGTACTCATCCGGTAAAAAATCCGTATTATCCTCCTGATAATCAGCAAAACCGACAGATACGGCAGATATCATCTGAATGAGTACCAGGAAAAGAAGGAGTCTTTTGATCTTCATACATGGTCATATCGTAACAGGAATATTAAAGTATTGTCATCCGGTAAAAACCACGGGAACACAACCCTTCTGGAACGGATACGGACGCATTAGAGAATCCATCTTTAGCCGTATGACCGAATAATAATAAAAATTTAAGATTAGACGCTTTCCCGGATTCAGAAAAATTATTAAACCCAAATCAGGCAGAGATTATCCGGGAACGATCATCATCAGAAAAGAACGGGAAAGACCGGCATTTACGACTCATGAGGGATATCTATCCCGTGATAATCACGCAGAAAGTCGCGGATCTTGAGCGAGAGAACAAACCCCTTATCCACCTCTCTGACAAGTGAATCTATCCGGTTAATCTGCTCCAGGATCTTCTCACAGGAACCGGGGGTATCCTCCTCGCACAGGATACTGATGATTGTAAGCGGATTTCTGATCTGATCATTTAAAACCGCCATCTGGTGGATATTCTCCTCGATGCGCTGCAAAGCCACCTGTTGCTGCTTTTCCAGTCTCTTCTTCCTGGTAATATCCATAACAACTGCAATGGCACCGGTAATTGTTCCCTGCTCATCCGATAGAGGCCCTGTTGAAACAGATGCTAATATTATCTCATTATTCTTTTTTCGAAACGCACACTCAAACTCTTCCTTTAGACCCATCATCTGCTTCTTTGGGTATTCCATCCCTGACGAAAGCCACGAGGGATCCAAAAATTCAGAAATTGGTCTCCCCTTCATCTCTTCCTGAGTATAACCAAGAAGATCAGCCATCTTGGGATTGACATATATGGTCAGGTATTCGGCATCAACAGACCATATCCCTTCCTGGGCAAGTTCAACAAGGTTCCGGAACTTCTTCTCACTTGCCAGAAGTGCCTCTTCAGCACGTTTTGTATCGGTAATATCCCGGCCGACCGACTGGATCTCAACGATTTTCCCGTTTTTATCAAAGACGGCACGATTATTCCACCGCTGCCACCGTATCTCCCTGTTATCCGTTATCGTACGCTGATCAATGGTTCCCATTGGATTTTTTTGGGAGAAAGAAGCAAAAAAGATCTTCAGGCTTGAGCGATCCTCGGGATGGATCTCTGGATGAAACCGCCTGCCTATCATTTCATCGCGTTCCCTGCCAAAATAACGACAATATGCTTCATTTACAAAGAGATGAGTCCCATCCGGTCTTGTTCGTGCGATCAACTCGGTCTGGTCCTCGACAACATTCCGATACCTGGCTTCGCTCTCAATTAAGGCCTCCTCCATCTTTTTCCGTTGTGTGATATCGGAAAAGAGGGTTATAAACTCTCCTTCTTCGGGGCTGTAGACTGATACATCAAAATACTTATCAAAAACACGGTTATACAGCTCAAAAATTTGGGGTTCTCCGGTAAGGGCAGTATGCCCGTACCGTTCAATCCAGGAAGCCTCGGTATCGGGAAGGACATCTAAAACCCGTTTATGAACAATCTTGTCACGGGGAAGTCCTGTTATGGTAACAAATGCCGGGTTTATATCAATAAATTCGTAATCAACAGGCATGCCTCCATCATCGCAGAGTATCCGGTGATGGGCAAACCCACTCGTCATAGAGGTAAAGAGCTGGCGGTACCGTTCCTCGCTTGCAATTAGCTCCTGCTGTTTTTGTGAAAGAATCCGGTATTGTTCCCGCAACTCTTCTTCAGTTGCAGAGAGATTATCGTAAATTTTCTGGAGATCATAATATGTCCTGACTGACTTTTCTTCTGCTTCCTTTCTCCCGGTAATGTCGGTTATCATGGAGAAGGAGCCGGTAAAGACGTTATTGGTAAAGATAGGTGTCGACGAGACGAGGCCCCAGCAGACCGACCCGTCTTTTCTGATAAATTTCCTCTCAAACGTCCTTGGTACTCCTTTTCTCCGCTCACCTGCCATGATTCGATAATCTGAAAGCTCATCAGGGTGAAGAAAATCAGTAATCGGCCGGCCTTTCATCTCGTTTTGTGAGTACCCAAGCATCTCTGCCATGTGTATGTTCAGATGAGTGGTCTGAAACGAACGGTCAAGTACCCATATCCCCTCCTGTGCGGTCTCTACAATCCGGCGGTACCACTCCTCGCTCCGTTGCAGTTCTTCTTCTGCTTCTTTTCGCGTACTGATATCACGACATGCGACTACATGCATCTGTCTTCCCTTATAGGTAAAGAACCGTCCGGTGGCCTCAACCGGAAAGAGGGTTCCGTCTTTTCTCTGGTGATACCGTAAAGGAATAAAAAAGGTTCCGTTCTCTCTGTGCTCTACAATACCCTGAGTCTTTTCCGGTTCTGCAGAGATGCCAGCATTGGTAAGGCCGATCAGTTCATCGTGAGTGTACCCGTACATCCTCTCTGCTTCCTTATTAGCCTCACAGATCCTGCCGGTCTTATCATCTACCAGAAACACGGCTTCCCCCACCAGCTCAAACATCTCGTGAAATGGTGCCTCACTGTCCCGGAGAACTGCACCAGCCGCTTCCTGCTCTGTCACATCCACGAGAGTAAACAACATGCAGTCCTCCCGGTCAATAGCAATGAGAACTGATGAGAAGAGACAGGTCCGTTTCTTTCCGTTCTTTGCGGTAAAACGGAAAAAATCTTCTTCAAACTTCCCGGTGCGGTGTTAGATCCCGACAACCGCGTTGGGATCCCTGCTGTCTGTCCATAACCCGGTTTCAGTCAGGGTTCTTCCAACAGGTTCGGAACGTCGGTACCCTGTTTTCTTCTCAAAGATAGCATTGAGATCAAGAATAATATGATCTGAACACCGGACGATGAGAGTGAGAACAGGAGAACCGTGAAAGATCCGGAAAAATTTCTCTTCTGACTGCATTAATGCCTCTTGTACCGCATCCCTGTCTATGCTATTCCGAAACTCTCGTACTGCCCGATCAGCGATGCGGGGAAGGTCAAAGAACGTGAATGAAGATTTCACACCGTAATCGATGGCACCTGCCTTTATTATCTGCGCCGCAATCTGTTCATCTCCATGACGGGTCATGATGATAAAAGGAATCGGGAAATTTTGTACAACAAACAATAAGAGTTCTTCCCCCTTCCCGTCAGGGAGTAACCAGTCAGCAATCACCAAATCAGGCGGACCGGCATCTATTTTTTTTGTTGCCTCTGCAAGGGTAGTTGCATATGATAACTCAAAAGAGGAGTTATCGCGGAAAGCCCGCCTGATTAGATCGAGGTGATCCTCTTCATCCTCAACAACGAGGATCGAAACAACAGAGTGAAGCGACCCGGGGGTCTTTTCCGGTTCCATGTGATTACATCGCAATATTTTCGGGCTGTCTGTTCCATGCAAGCCAGTAAAATCCCAGATCTTTCATGAGCCGGGTAAATGTATGGAAATCAAGGGGTTTTACCAGGTAACTATTGGCATGGTGATCATAGGATCGGGCCACGTCAGACTCGGCATCTGAACTGCTCAGGATCACAACCGGTATCCGTTGTAATGCAGGCGTTGTTTTTATGACACGTAACACTTCAAGGCCGTCAATTTTGGGAAGACGGAGATCAAGCAGAATCAGGTTCGGAAGGGGCTGTTCTCTTTGTTTTCATAGGGTCGGTACGGAAAAGAAACTGAAGTGCTTCTTCTCCGTCATCCACCCGGTATAGTGTATTTGCCACCCGTTGCTCAGCCAGACTACGCGTTACAAGCGTGGCATAATCATCATTATCCTCAACAAGAAGGATAACAAGAGGTTCCCCTTCCATCCCCATCAATATATCAGTACTCTGTTTTTCTCTATTTGAATCTTTGGCATTCTTTCCACCGGTATCTTCCAGCTCATGAGAAAAAACCAGATCCTGATGATACCGCGGGTTTTAAGGAACGAAAAGCCGGCCAGGGTTTTCATGGAAAATATTCAGATTTCTCTATAAAAGCCTTCTTATCACTTTCACCCTGCTAATCAAACACTCATATAGTCTCTGTCCAAGATCATAGGTGGAGGATACACCGCATTTTTACTGCACCCGGATTCCTCCCCGAATATCTGTATTTCATCAGGAAAAGGCACATTTCAGCCTTTTTAAGGAGTAATAATGATAACACAAAATAACTGCTCCCCCCTATCTCAGAGTCCAACCACGAACCAGGATAACGAGGGAGCATATAACAGGTCTACTTCAGGCCATTTTACCGTATCGACATTTTCCCATACCCGGTATGCCGTCCATGCTGTCAGAGCCGATCTGATGGCAGACGGGTTCTCTGCCATCCGGGTCAGTTCACCAGACACTGCAATTGATCTCATCGCATGGAATGACCAGCAGATTATCCTTATTGCTGCCCATACCGTCAGGAATCATTTGCAGATCTCAGAGGTAACCACGAGATTTGCCGGCGTCATCATGTCGCTTCGGACCTGTCCGGTAACCCGGTACACAACCCGTGAACTCAGAATTATCAGGCAGGGACATGCCTCCCGAATCTTTACCATCTATCCGGGAGGCATCATGGAGAAAACCCGGATACGGGCAAAGAAATAACAGGCATCAAACGATGAACCGAAAAGAGTTCTTAAAAAAGTCCGGTTCCGCCTGCCTGATTCGTATCAGGTATCAAAGAAGAAGAAAAGACCTTGATCGGCTCATCTCAACGTTTTTCTTCGTTTATCCCGCCAGTACTCTCCTGTTGTTCCTTTTGTTCCGAAAACCCGATAAAACCCGTGTTTTAACGGGTCAACGGGTGTACCCGATAACAATTCCGTACATCTCGTACCAGTACGGGATGATGACCTTCTGAAATCCTGCCTGAATCAGGCTTTCTCTGACATACTGCAGGTGATACCCAGATATCAGGGTGTCAAGGGGTCCGAGCATCAGTTCGATCTCCATCTGGCCCATCCCGTTCTCTTTCATCTGCTCACACCAGTGTGAAATATACAACTGCATCTCCCAGGGATCCGAAGGCTCAAAGAGATCTCCATACACAAAGACTCCTCCCGGAACCAAAGCATTGCGGATACGGGCAAAGATACCGGCTAGTTCATCCCGGGGAACGGCAAAGAGACACTGGGAGATAACAACAGCATCGAATCTCCCGTCAGGAATCATTTTTGTGATATCACCCGGAACAAAGGTAACTGAGGAAAGTTCGGGTTTTTGCCGTGCCTGTGCGATCATAAGGGGATTGATGTCACAGCAGGTAATCCCGCTCTGGTTGAATTTTTTCCTGATACGGGAGGTAAGAAACCCGGTTCCGCTTGCAAGTTCAAGAATCTGTCCTGCAGTTTTCGGGATGAACTCAACTATCGTCTCGTAATACATCTTATAATGAGGAAGAGCCATCCGGGTAAGATCATCATACACTTCGGGGCTTTCAAGATGGTATTCTTTTGTATCCATGATACAACTTATACCACGTAAACCTATGAAAGACTGCCGATACGAGGAAAATTCTTCTCTCTTCACACATCAGCCCCTTCTTTTTCTCATTCCCTCTGAGGCAATACGGGAGATACAAGAGATCAGGAACGGGTGCAGTCAGGATCGAGCTGAAAGGCGCCATATCTCACTGTACAGGGATACCACTGAGAGACTGATGAGATTTAGTGTCGTTGCCGTATACCAGACATATGCCTCAGGAAGGGTCAGTTCCCCTATCCATCCGGACCAGAGCATAAAACAGATGATAGCAAAGGAGAGGAAGGTATCAAAGGCGAGAAAGACATACGGCATCTGTACCATCCGCCCGGCCTGTGCGATCGTGCAGTACTCAAAGGGTGCAGGTTTTTTAGCAATATCAAGACCGGCACGCCCGATGTTCATCGCAAGATCCACTGATGCCCAGCAGATAATGAACAAACCAAAGAAAAAAAGCCATGCCTGCTCACCTGATGCCACCCGTACGGCACAGATCCCGAATAAGAGTTTGAACATACAGAAGGGCAGTCCAATGGTAATGCTTAAAAAAAACGGGCTCAGGAAAAAATTCCTGACTCTTTCCGGTTTTTTTGGAAAGGACGGTTGCACTGCCTTTTTTGCATCTGCAGACATACAGAGATATGTACCGGGATACGATAAAGTGATGCTGTCAGTTTTTCCAGGAATGCTGGCTCTGCCTGCCATGAGCAGTCGCCGGGTTATCCGATAAAAAAACAGAGAGAAATGGATATGGGTTACAAGTCTCTCCTGTTCGCAGACCTTGCAAGAATACCCATTATTACGGCAACAAAAAGAGCGAGGATCGTCATGGTGACTGCGTATCCGATCATCCCGATGAAGGGATCAGGATTGGGAAAGAGATAGGAAAAACCCAGTTGTATCAGATCATTCCATGCGAATGCTGCAGTAAATCCGAAAAAAACGGTTATTAATGTGGCAATTTTGCTGAATATATCACTGTTCATAGCGTCACAACTCCGGGAACCGGGATGAATTACGGGTATGCTATGTATAGGCATTCATACCTTAAAAAATCCCGGAGGAGCAGAGATAAACCCATCAATATAGTAATGGAACCATTGCAATACCGGTTTTCGTATCCTTTGTTTCTATCCTGAATTATAAAACTGCACACGCACTACGGCAGTAAATATCGGTATACTGCCTGTGACCATACCAGGCTGTCCTGTTTTTGTCAGAAACCGGGTGAAAAAGTGTGTGCGGGAAAGAGAAGAAAAAAACAAGAGATCAGGGATCCGGTCTCATCATGAAGCGATACCATCCGTTCATCGTACCGATAAGCGAGAGGCGTTCTTTCGACAGAAACTCCTTTTCTTCCTCCCTGCTCTCTGCCTGCACCATTCCGGTACCGTTTAACAGCCATTCCTGCCTGCTCTTATCCAGTGAACTGGCAAGGGTTCCTGACACCATTCCGTCGGCACGATACCGGTACCGGATTTTATCTGGATGCGTGGTATCTTCTTTAAAGATACAGTCTCTCTCCCTTCCGGTCCCTGAACGCAATGCTCTTTCAGAAACGAAAAGAGATGTCCCGGTGGCTTTTGTTTCGAGGCGGCCATTATGAATCATCCGGGATATCGCAGATCTCCCCGTGGTTACCAGGGATGAGGCAAAGCCCCCGTCTTTGTCCAGGTACACGGTTTTTTGACTGCATAGTCCGTCTGTCAGAATATCAGTCGCCATTGTTGCTCCTCCTGTCTCATACCCGGCACCTGCAAGGCATAAAAGCCCGCAGTATACCAGGAACTGCTGTACATTCATATAACTCCCATAAAAACAGAGATTTTTCTCTTTGCTCTTTCCGGGAGTAGTACCTGCAGGGAGGGAAGATTTTCCCTCCTGCCATATTCTCTATCATATCCCACCGGTTATGCGAGTGCCGGAAGGGTGTCTGCCCAGGTCTCTATCGTAGAGAGGATTGCTGCGTCCTCGTAGCTGGTTACCCGGATCCGGTCCCGTGCGAAGGTGACATAGTAGATCTCACCATTCTCATCGTGACATTTCAGCGAACAGGAGAACCGGTCTGTTGAACTGTCGTGGCTTGCGATACCACCCATATCGGTGGCGATATCGGCATCGGCAAGGACACTTGCGACCGAGCCGGTAAATCCTGACGGAGTCGGTGCTTTTACCGAGATGTTTCCGATAACCTTTCCGGTAGCAGGATCGGTATACACTACCCTGCCGGTGTAGTACTCCCGTGCTTTCGTCACCCCGTCCACGGTTACACCACTGGCGGTATACTCGGTACACTCCCAGGGATTGTCGTCAGTTACGCTCTCTATGAGTGCGGAGAATGCTGCAAGGTTCCCGATTGGGGTTGCAAGATCCCGCACTGCGGTCTTGTTGGTTGTTGTTGTTACAAAATCTGCCATGGTTGTTACCTCTGGTCATGCCCCTTGGGGCCATTATAGATAGTGTGTTTGTGGGAAGATGGGTTACCCGGGTTGTGAAACAGAGGGAGGAAAACGGTCTAATAGCGATTTTATAAGAATTGGAAAGAAAAAGGAGTGATCCGAACCTGACAGGGGGCGGTGTTTTTCCCCCCTTCTCTCCGGTATCCGGGAACGTGCTTAGATAGGGTTTGGGGTGTAAATCCTTTCTTTTCAAGAATCGGCATGAGTTTGTCAGCAGTAATGCGGGGTAATTTCTCT
>JAFGOM010000071.1 GCA_016926505.1 Methanospirillaceae archaeon | reverse complement strand
GAGTTTATATTCGCGGTTTTGTTTTTGAGCAATTTTTCGTTTATTACGCTCTATCTCAAGATCTATCGTCAATTGGTCTATTGTTCGCTGTAGTTCATCGATATTTTTCTCGTGTCTCGAATTATTCGTCATTCTCAAGGATGATCAAGTAAACCGTTTTCCCTAAATGTTCTTTTGGGCAATCCACTTTCGCACTTGTTCCAAATGGTTTCACTTCTCTTATGTAGAATCCGCGAATGTTGTTTACTTTTAGCTCAGTAGCAGCATGGAATGGAACCTTTTTCATTAGATATCTATTAGATATCTATAATATTTAATTCTTTCCCCATTTTTCTGATTTTGTTTATTGGGAAAAAATAGACGATTTAGGGGAAGAAAACTACAATTCTCTATGATATTTTGAGAAATTTTAATTTCATCTAAAACGTGAGTTGTTACAAAAAATGTTTTCCTGTCCATCTTAAGGCATGGTTAAAAAGACCCGTTCCTGAAACTTTAATTACATTTTGTGTTGGTTGCCGATTAGGAATTGAAAAAAATATAAAAAAAGTTGCAACTGCAAAAAACACCCCCATTATTTTTATTGGTGACACACCCTTTGAGGGTTATTATTATAAAACAAGTATTATAAAAATAAAAAAAACACCCTTAAAATTTTCCAAGTTCTCATTTATTTTTGGATATATTAAACAAATTATAGTAAACCCTTATTATTTATTAAACTATTACTCTGTGATAATGCAAATAAAAGAGTTTTTATTCTGTTCACATCACTTTAATTTATTTGGTCCAATTCTTCAAAGATTATTGCCGGATGATATTCATACGATTCATTTATTTTATTCTTATTATCGATGGGACGAAAAGGAGATTGAGAGAACAATTACTGAGAAATTAAATTGGAAAAGGGAGTTTGACTCAAATTCATCATATCGGGGTGGTTGTAGTGTTGGACCAATTAAACAATCCTTGTATCGGATATTGCTTGGTTATAATGATTTGGATGATCACTTAAGTTGTTTAATTCGTGATGGACAAATCACACGTGAAGAAGCTTTAAAACGTATTCATAACGAACCGAGCTCACTTAAAGAGATCCATGATTTCTGTAATCTGAATATTGATGAAAAGCACATATTAGAATTATTGAATACTGCAAGGAGATGATGCATTATTTATCATAAAGGGAATTCGGCCGCAGTTATGAATTATTCATAAGATCCGCAATCCCAAAGTGTACCAATAATTCTTCAGGCTTGCTTACGACAGAGGCACCCTGCTCCAGCATCAGGTTCACCTTCTCATACATCCCTGCCATCCGGAAGTCAGATCGAATAGCAATAACCGGTTTCCCCTGTGCATAGGCATACCCCATCTCCCATGCGGTTCCCGAGTCTGCATCTGCCCCGTCAATGACTGCAACAACAATATCTGATCTTTTCAGGGCCTGCAGGTTTTTCGAAAACAGTGCATGCTGTTCTCTCATATCCCTTGCCGATTCGGTATCGTCTTCTTCCTGCGGGAGATATACTCTGAAAAAGTGATTTTTCAGGAACCGGGCAAGACTGCGGTTATATTCCTGCTCTGCATGCGAGAAGAGAGGAGCGGAAAGGTAGATGGTATACCGTGCAAAGACCCGGAGATCGATAGCCGGGATATCAGGAAACCTGCTGAATAAGACTCCTCTTCCTGATTTTTTGGGGTTTTCTCCCTCAAGACTCCCATAGTAGGTAGTCGTAACTCCGCAGGTCGGAGAGGAGTCTACACCGAGAAGGCATAACGGAGGGCCCCGCTTGTGGATGATCTCATTGACCGATCCAGAGAGCCGGTCGATAATTCCAACAAACTCAGGTGTATTATAGATCTCAAGGAAATGAGCTGGTTTTCTTCCCCTTCCCAGGTATTCGGTCTCAGGGCAGGGCAGGAATACAACGTCTATCCCGAACTCTTTACAACGACGGAGTGCCTTCTTACATGCCTTCCGTAACCCGGTATCGGTAATTCCTTCTGCCCGCAGGGTCGTATCCCTGACACAGGGACAGGCAAGAACGTACATTATTAGCATATGGACTTCCTATCAGTCATAGATGATTCCCCTGTACGCGTACCGGGATAACAGTTGTGACCCTAAAAAATGCACGATGAAGAAACTTGAGCGGTTCGGGATGGTACAGATTGAGAAGAAACTTGCCCACATCCCGAGAAGTTCCCTTATTCTCGATCCGACAGCCGGGCAGGCATTATCCCCGGCTGACCGGGAGCGTACAACCTCGATAACCGCTCTTGACTGTTCCTGGGAGGTTCTGGATACCGGGATGGTCCGGTCGTACCGGTTCAGGCGTGCCCTGCCGTTCCTGGTCGCGGCAAACCCGGTAAACTTTGGGAAACCCTTTCGCCTGACCTCGATGGAGGCGATGGCAGCAGCTCTCGTGATCCTCGGGGAAGACGAGCAGGCCTGTCAGATCTGTGCAAAGATATCATGGGGAGTCCGGTTTTTAGAGGTCAATGCAGAGCCGTTATCCTTGTATGCAGGAGCAAAGGACAGCAGTGAGGTTATCAGGTTTCAGGAGGAGTTTATCTGAAACGGATTCTGTTTCCCGTTCATACCTGTTATGAAGTCTTATTTGGCAGGACAGGGATGGTGTGATGAAGGAACGGGAATGATGAAGGTATGATATCCTGTTTATAATGGTGTGAATTGTGGGTATTATCCTGACCTGACCGATGGCATGGCTGTCAGGAACCGGAGGAAACAATCCTGCAGGTAATGAGAAGCCGACAGGAATTTCCGGTCAGGTAATTTCCGGGAGTGCACTTTCCTATAAGTAGGTCCGGTGTCTATATGATATCTGATGTGAAGAATGGCCGTTTTTGGTGATGCAAAGAGCCAGGTATCGGTGCTCTGTGCAAAGGGATACACCCAGCTTGAGAAGGGTAAGAATCAGGCAGCTGCAGATCTGTTTGAGAAGGCCATCCTTCTTGATAAAACCAGCATCGAGGGATGGATTGGTCTCGGACATGCCATGATTGCTCTGAATAAGATCGATGATGCCCTGTTGTGTTTTAAGAGGTCTTTAGAGATAGCTCCCCGGGATATCCGTGCCCTGCTGGGAAAAGCTGCAGCACTGCGACACCTCTGCTCTCAAAAGAGAGATCCGCATCTCTGTCTTGAGGCGGTAGAGATCTGCAATGGCATCCTCTCCCGCGAACAAGACCATACGGATGCCATGCATGAGAAAGGGATGGCTCTGTGGACAATCGGGAACAGGGATGAGGCAATCGCGATATTTGACCGGATCCTTCGTATCAGTCCCGGCTACCGGTATCCCTGGGATCTCAAGGGAGAGTACCTGTATTCCCAAAACTCCTTACCTGAGGCAATTGCATGCTATGAGAAGGCATTGGCACGGGATCCGAGAGATCCCGGTATTCTTGCAGGACAAGGCAGGTGTCTTTTTCGCATGGGTGCGGTGGAGCATGCAGTATCCTGTTTTACCCGTTCGCTCCAGTATAATGACCAGGAACCGGAAGTCTGGTCAGCTTTGGCACGAGCATATACACAGGCAAAGCAG
The DNA here is from genome assembly GCA_016926505.1 of Methanospirillaceae archaeon. GTDB lineage: Archaea > Halobacteriota > Methanomicrobia > Methanomicrobiales > Methanospirillaceae > JAFGOM01. The sequence continues at coordinate 4,393 of JAFGOM010000071.1, read as the reverse complement.
TTTGATGATGCGGTTGCCTGTTACCGGAATGCAAAGGATCTTAGCGAGGGCAATCCGGCATATGATAAGGCAATTGCCGAGGTGTATCTTCGCAAAGCAAATCAGTTGCTGTACGAGGAAGGAGAGTATGACGAGGCCCTGCTTCTGCTTGTTGATATTCTCAAGATTCATCCTGCATATGCCGATGCCTGGTATTCCCGCGGAATCGCGTACCAGAAGAAAGGATCCTATACCAATGCTCTTGCCTGCCTGCTCAGGGTGGTTGAGATAGAGCCCTCATCATCCCGGGCATACTATGAGATGGGAACGATTCTTGAGAAGCAACACCTCATTGAGGATGCATTATCCTGTTACCGGGATGCGATACGGTATGAACCCGGCTATACCGATGCACTCTACCGGATTGGTACCATTTACCTTGAGTCGGGCCGGTACCGGGAGGCGCTGCGGTACTTTGAGCGCGTGACAGAGCGAAAGCCTGATCTTGCCACTGCCTGGTACGCAAAAGGAAAGGCATTCCTTGGCCATGGTGAGGAGAAAGAGGCTAAAAAATGTTTTTTGCAGGCACGAAAACTGGTTGGGGAGTAGAGGAATCTGCTTTTTTCTTTTAGGCAATAAAAATCGGTGCTCATTATTCCTCATAAAAAATGGTTAAAAAGGCATCAATTTAGGGTTGAAACAGTATAATTTTTGAGGATATGGATAACTATTAAATGCCTATACGCACTATACACCTGCATGAAACTACAATCCTATATGCTGATACTCTTCGCAGTAGTACTTCTGACCGGAGCCGTCTGGTCATCATCCGCCGGAGGGACAGAAGATGCCGGTACGTCTCTCTTTGCGAATAATATCGGCGATGAAAGCACATCTCTGATGGCAGTTGCAGGATCCCTTCTTGACCTTGTAACAGGACCGTCCACTGATTCCGGGCCATTGCCTATAAGTGATGCCGGGCCGGTCCGAGGGGGGACTATTTACCAGGGCCCGGTTACGGACCCGGTAAAGAACCGCTATACTATCATCGCGTCAGCCGGGGGTGGGGGTAGCGTCTCCCCATCGGGTCAGACGAGCGTTACCGAAGGAGAGAACCTCTCGTTTGCAATAACCCCTGACAGCGGGTATGAGACGAGTGCAGTCCTTGTAGATGGTGAGAATGCCAGTGCTCTTTCTACGTACCAGTTCTCTTCGGTATGTGCCGATCACCAGATCGAAGTGCGGTTTCGAGCAGTAACGGATTCAGGTAGTGGCGGAGTACTTGAAGACGGGGAAATCGGGGCGCTGAATTTGGGCTTAGAGAACGGTACTCCTCTTGTATCTGAAGGTCTTGGTTCGGTCTCAAAGACTGCGGTTATCACGATAGCATCTGATCCGCCATTTTATACAGAAGGGGGTAAGAACTGGCAGGTCCGGAAAGCACATACTATACGAAATCCTCATAATTCTGCCAAGACTGATTACATGGTGCGGTTTCTTATCCACCGGAGTAGTGGGGCTGACAGCGGGGAGGACTGTTATGTTGGTAACCTTGTCCAGTCAGATTACCGGGATCTCAGGTTCACAAGTATTGATAACAGTGTTGTTTATTCCTATATTATCGAGGAATCTGATGAAAACCAGGCAAAAGTCTGGGTTACCATTCCCTCACTTGCAGCAAACGAGGGGAAACAGATATATCTCTATTACGGGTGCCCGACTGCAAATCCGGGATCTGGGGAGGGATCTATTACTCATGATATTTTCAGGGAAGATTTTGAGACATCGACAGCAGCCTGGACCGTGGATTCAGGATGTTCATTAACGAGGGTTTCTGATGGTGCTGGGGGTTATGTAGGGAGACTGGTGACAGTGGGAAGTGCGACAGGGGCACATCATATTATTCCTCAATTATCAGATCTTACTGGTGACCTTACTGTTGAATATTCAATAAAACCTGCACAGGTCAATCAATACGTTACCGGAACTACAGTGATGGCTCCACATCTAATGTCGGGAGCATGGTTTTGGTTTACACCACAAGCAACCTTTTTCACGAATCCTCCAGCATCAAATTTTGGAAGTTATACTGCTAACCAGTGGTATACAATAAAAATTGTTTTTAAACAAAACCGGGTTTATGATCTCTATATCAATAATATATTAGGCAGACAAAATGTCGGTTTTTTAGGGAGTGGAGATCTAAATGTTCTTTCATTGATGGGATATGGTGTTACTTCAATTGGAGCAGACTTCGATAACATCTGCGTCTATCGCGGTGAAGGATCAAGCCCGACACCTGATGCCGGGGTCCACTATGAGTGGTCAGCAGTTCAGTACAATCCTGAGCCGGTTGTGCCTGCCTTTACTTTTAGTCCTGATCCCGGGATCGTCTACTTCCCGGTATTCTTTACTGACCACTCGACGGGTTTTGTTCTTGACAGACGGTGGGATTTTGGGGATGGCAGCACTACGACCGGAAGCAGTTCTGTCAGCCATACCTATCTTTCAGAGGGGACCAGAACCGTGACACTGGAAGTACAAAACCTGACCGGGAGTTGGAGTTCTGTCTCCCATCCGGTTACCGTTGGTGCCGCCAGCGGAGTCACCTGGAACGGGACGATATCGGTGAAAACCGGAACTGATCAGATTGACCTGACTGCAGGGCTGCATAGTGCCGCAACGACAGGGTACAACCCGGTTTTTGATGAGTATACCGGGTTTCCTAAACTGGGTAAGACCAACGCGGCCCTTGATACGATCTACCTGAAACGTACAAAGCAGCCGATAGATTACGGATCATCAGCATCATGGACATTAAATATCGACGTGCCTGCCGGCAAGACCGCAACGGTAACCTGGATCCAGGAACCCCTGCTTACCATGGAGATTAAAGAAGGAGCTACGGTGAAAACGAGTGGATTTACCGCAGCTGCCGGATCCCATATCTACACGGTTACCGTGCGCTGGGAGCCGTACTCACTTTCGTTCCGTCCGGGCTGGAACATGATCTCGCTCCCGGTGGTTCCTGCAGACGGGCGGGTAAGCGTGGTGCTTTCAGGGGTCACCTCAGGGGTGACAAACCCGGTCAGGACCTGGAATGGCATTGCGTTTGTTCCGGTGACCGTGATGGAGCCAAAGAAAGGATACTGGGCACACTCAAATACCCAGGTTACCATACCTATATCGGGAACAACGATACCTGAAGGTTCGTATTCTCTTTCACAGGGCTGGAATATGGTGGGAACACCGGGAGTGACCTCACTTAATATCGCAACGATTCCACACCAGGTAGGAGAGAGACCAGCAAAAACCTGGAGTAATGATGCGTTTATTACAGTGACACAACTTGAATCGGGAAAAGCTGCATGGGTCTTTGTGACTGAGAGCAGCTGATATCCGATTTTTTTTGCGCAGCAGGTATGAGGGATTACATTATTTCTCTGCATTTACAATGAATTTCAAAGATTCCTTGGCATGTATCTTTTTGTCTACTACAATTCTCCTATCAGAACGGATGAGGGTGATGAGAGGTACGGATATTATGGCGATATTGATATGTATGCTGCTCAAAACCAGTAAAAAGGAGCAGGTTATAGAGGAAATGTCCGGAATAAGAGGAGAAAGTTTATACCATATTCCGGGCAAGATGTAATGGTTGATGCTGAGAGTATCAGCATGGAAATGTAGGAGGAAATAAATGAAAAAGTTCCTTGCAATTACACTGATTGCAATGTTTCTGCTTGTCGGCCTTGCCGCAGCAGACCGGCTCCCACCACAGCAGCCGGAAAACCAGCTCATCTCTTCAGTTGAGTACATTAATGTACTCGGGCCAGTTATGAAGAGTGTAAGTCTTATATCAGAACAGAGCAGTGCATACCTGCACAACGGAATCCTGTTAGGATCTTTTGATCAGAATGCAGGTGCAAATCCAATTGATCCCAATGGAGCTCTGCAGAACATAGGTGAAGTAGTAGCCCAGACAACGTATGACATGGAAGTACTCACCAATGGTGGACTTCTTGATCAGACATACACGCTCAATTATGATACAAAGAACCAGATTACTGAGTCATGGAACCTTGAGACTGACTGGATTATGACGTATGCCAGTGTTGACGGCAGCACTCTTGCAGCATCAGAACGTGCAACCCTTGACGTTGCAGGTAACTATGAGAGAACTGCAGGTAACATGCGCTGTGTCTTTGCACAGGCACAAAACAATGTCATGCCGGCCTTCTGTAATGTGGTAACTGCAGAGAGCACCTATGCCAGTGTCACCAGCATGGCAGTCCAGACAACCCTTGATCTTAGGAACACAGCTGCAACTGCAGACACCCCATTAGCATTAAGCTACAAGGTCAATGTTGATCCGAATGCAGCCCAGGGCGGTCAGTATGCTGATGGTCAGGTT
>JAFGOM010000070.1 GCA_016926505.1 Methanospirillaceae archaeon | reverse complement strand
TTTTTATGGTCCTGACAAAACCGGTACGAGGGATGATTAAGCCATGGCCAGCGAGGAGAGGCGGTGGTGCTTTGGGCAGAGGAGAGGTGAGAACGATTTAGCTATACCGGTTATATCTCTTATGGGCGACACCTATGGGATAGATATCGGTGACTCTGACTATATCGGTATCAGGTAGTATCGTAAATAATATCGTATATATTCGACCGACATGCATTCGGTAAACATCTGTGGCCAAACGTTCGATTCCTCGTGTGTACGATGGCTCCTCTAATCTCCGTAGATGGGTCAGAATTATCCGTCTACTTTTTTGTGGAAGAAATCTGACGAAATCACATGCCTTCTTCTCTATCAGAACCCTCATCATTTCCAGATCTCTTCAGCTTCATCCAGGGATATAAAGTCCCCCTGTTCTGCGACAGATCTGACATGTCTGATGAGATCCTTTTTTTGCCGTTCTGAAATAAGATCTGAAATAAGATGATCAAATGATTCTCCTGGCTTTTTGAGCATTGATAACTCTTCCCATGTTGAAGGCGATACCGGTATTCTTTTATAAACGGTAGGACTGGACATATTATACAATTTATCCATGTGTGTAAATGAATGTTTGTTACATCAATGGTTGTATCTCCCTTCCTGAGTTGGAATCAATAAACAGATAAAAACAAAGCAATATAATAATGCAACAAAATGCTATCGTGGATGATATTATCTCTCTGATTGATCCCCGTGAGTTTTTTTTGTAATGAAATGTTGTCTCATCGGTCGTTATATCTGGGGCATCTGTGATACCTGCTATGAACGGAAACGGAGGATGCAGATGTGATCGGTTATTAAAGTTTCACCGGTTGCCTGCCGGTCCTGATGACCGGATGGGGATTATCAGGGATGGGGATAACCGTTTTTTTGTTTTCGATTCCAGGGGACAGGAGTTTTATAGTCCTGAAAAAACAAGCACGGCGGATGAAAACCGATAACCGGCAGAAAGAGAGGTGAATTGAAAAAGAGGGAATTTCCCTCTCTTCTCATCATGATGGGAACGGTTTCATTTTAGAGAACATGATTCCTCCCTGATATGATTGATACATTATTATGCTGTAATGAGTAAATACTTCATCATAGAGCAGTTGAAAAGAGAGCACAATCCGGGATTGCATCTCCCGGCAGATCTCTTTTTGAAAATTATTTGCATACGCGTGAAGGCTCACTCTCCCTTCCGGAGTGTATTTCATGAATAAAAAAACGCTGCATGATAGTGATATCACGGAAAAAAGGCTCCTTATCAGGGTCGATTTTAATGTTCCCCTCGATATTGACGGTAATATCGCTGATGATACCCGTATCAGGGCATCACTGCCGACAATCAGATATGCCTGGGAGAAGAACAGTAAAATCATCATCTGCACCCACCTGGGAAGACCGGATGGCAGGGTGGTTTCGTCATTGCGGACAGCCCCTCTTGCGAAACGTCTCTCAGAACTGCTCGACCTGCCCGTAAAGGCTCTGTCAGAAGCAACCGGTCCGTCTGTCCGTGCTGCTGTTTCATCGATGCATCCCGGAGATATTATATTCCTCGAGAATCTCCGGTTTTATCCGGAAGAAGAGGCAAATGATCCCCGGTTCTCTGCTGATCTTGCAGGACTCGCAGATATCTTTGTCAATGATGCATTTGGAGCAGCCCACCGGTCACATGCATCCATCGTCGGGGTAGCCGGACTGATCCCGGCGGTTGCCGGTTTTGTCATGGAGAAGGAACTAATCATGCTCGGAGCATTGCTTGAGTCTCCCCAAAAACCTTTTGTTACGATACTCGGCGGTGCTAAAGTGAGAGGTAAGGTACAGCTGGTTGAGCATATCCTTGATACCGTTGATGCAGTCTGCATCGGGGGAGCCATGACTGCAACGTTTCTTTCCTCCCTTGGATACCCTGTCGGCAGTTCAGCAGTTGAAGAAGAGAGCCTGGAATATGTGCAGACGATACAGAAGGCTGCCCGGAAGCATAATGTCAGGATACTCGTGCCGGTAGATGTAATCATCATGAAAGATGACGGGCACAGTAACCACATCCTGACGGTTCCTGCAGACGGGATCCCTGACGGATGGCTAATTGGTGATATCGGTCAGAAAACCATTGATATGTTTAAGAACGAACTGTCAGGGGCAAAAACGGTCTTCTGGAACGGTCCGCTCGGAAGATTTGAGGAATGTTTGTTCTCGGGAGGAACCAAAAGCATCGCGCTTTTCTTGGCAGATCTTTCTGCCACGACCATCCTTGGTGGCGGATCAACTGCCGAGGTTGCAGCAGAACTCGGACTTGCCGGTGCGTATACACATGTCTCGACCGGCGGGGGTGCATCGCTTACTTTCCTGACCGGAAAACCGCTACCCGGGGTGGATGTTCTCTGTAACAGGGACGAACCATGAGAAAAATCGGAATACTGACGAGCGGGGGTGATGCCCCGGGTATGAACGCCTGTATCAGGGCTGCCGTCAGAACCGCTCTTACTGACGGACTCGAAATCATCGGGATACGCAGGGGATTTACCGGTCTTATTGAGGGAGATTTTATCGGGATGGACCGATCTGTCGTTCGTAACACGGTTCACTTAGGAGGGACCATCCTTGAGACATCCCGCTCATCGGAATTTATGACCACAGAAGGGAGAAGAAAGGCTATCGATCATCTTACAAGGGAAGGAATCGATGGCCTTATCCTGATTGGAGGAAACGGTACCTTTCGTGGTGGCGTTGCATTGTCAGGGGAGTGTGATATCCCGGTCATCGGTATTCCCGGAACGATTGACAACGACATCTACGGAACTGACTATACTATCGGATTTGACTCTGCGATTAACTGCGCAATACAGGCCATCGACCGGGTCCGCGATACGGCACAATCACATGAACGGCTCTTCTTTGTCGAGGTGATGGGCCATGAGACCGGTTTTATTGCCTTAAACTGCAGTATTGCCGGAGGCGCTGAAGAACTGCTTATACCGGAAGATCCCATGGATATCGATGATCTCTGTAAGCGGTTACAGAACAGTTTTTCCCGTGGCAAGAAGAGTGCCATTGTTGTTGTGGCAGAGACGGACCGGCCAGGCTGGAGTTTTCGTATCGCAAAAGAAGTCCAGGAAAAGATTGCGTATGACTCAAAGGTCTGCATCCTTGGTCATATCCAGCGGGGGGGATCCCCTACTGCCCGTGACCGGATACTGGGGAGCCTCTTTGGTGCACGTGCAGTCCGGGCATTAGAGTCGGGGATGAACGGCGTCGTCGTCGGAGTAATTCACGGGCTCGTCTGTTACACTCCGATGCCTGAAACCTGGGAGAAGAAAAAACCACTCCATGCAGATCTCATGGACTTAAATCTCCTTCTTTCTGAGTAGAAGGGGTAATTCCCTTGCGTAAATCCCTGGTATCGGGTATGATTCACGGGATCCGAACAGTTACCATTCAGCATAATCCTGTCTGGTGAGGCTCCCTGCTCAGAGGGTCGGTCATGCTCCTCTTTTTGGATTGGAATCAGCTGTTGATGACCATAAACCCACGGATACGTATGGCCGGGGATGATACGCAGCGCTCATGACGCATCATTTTCTGCCTGATACGCTCTGAATCACGAGGAGGAATTTTCTGTTATCAGGATGTATAGATATACGATGAGGTTTTTTAATACCGCCGGACCGGTGAACTGTCAGGATCATTATTGTCTCCCGCCTCTTACCCGGTTTGACCTTTCTGAAATACTCATTCTTATCAGCCAGAAGAAGTATTTTGTTCTTCATGCACCCCGGCAGAGCGGAAAGACCTCATGCCTTCTTGCGCTGCGGGATTATCTGAACCGTGAAGGGAACTATGTTGCACTCTATATGAATGTTGAAACCGGTCAGACTGCCAGAAGTGATATCGGGAGAGGAATTAAAGCGATAATCAGCGAATTTGCATTTCAGGCTGACCTTACATTAAAGGATGCATCACTGAGGGATAAAATAAACCATTATCTTGAGGATTATGGCCCGGAGGCAGCATTTAAAATGGTCTTATCAGATGTATGCCGAAATATCTCTCGTTCGGTTGTTCTTTGTATTGATGAAATTGATGCCCTTGTCGGGGACACCCTGATCTCTGTTCTTCGGCAACTTCGATCTGGTTACTCTGACAGACCTGCATTCTTTCCATCATCTATTATCCTCTGTGGGGTCCGTGATGTCCGTGACTATCGAATTCACTCGGATAAAGACAAGGCAGTTATCACCGGTGGAAGTGCCTTTAACATCAAGGCAGAGTCCTTACGGCTCGGGAATTTTACCGAAGAAGAGACAAGAACACTTCTCCTTGAGCACACGAACGAGACCGGACAGGTATTTGAAGAAGAAGCTTTAACTTCTGTCTGGAACCTGACCCGGGGCCAGCCCTGGCTTGTCAACGCCCTTGCATATGAGACCTGTTTCAAAATGGAAGAGGGCAAGAACCGTTCTAAACCGATAACAGAGTTCCTGGTCCTGGAAGCAAAGGAGAGACTTATCCAGAGAAGGGAGACTCATCTTGATCAGCTGGTGGATAAGCTCCAGGAAGAGCGTGTCAGGAGAGTTATTGAACCGATCCTTACCGGAGAGAGGTTTGAGCAGAACTTTAAACCTGATGATATTTCATATCTCATTGATCTCGGGCTTATTACCCAGGAAAGGGGTGGAGCTCTTGCGATTGCAAACCCGATATACCTGGAGATAATCCCAAGAGAACTCAGCTATACTGCCCAGTCAGGTATGACCCTTGATACTGCATGGTATATTGGTGCAGATGGAAGCATCCGGGTGAATAAACTCCTTGCATCATTCCAACAGTTTTTCCGGGAGCACTCCGAAAGCTGGACTGATATCGCTCAGTATAAAGAGGCTGCCCCCCAGCTTCTCCTCCAGGCTTTTTTGCAGCGGATACTTAACGGGGGCGGTCAGATAACGCGGGAATATGGTCTTGGGAAAGGCAGGACCGATCTTTTTATCCTCTGGCCTCTGCCAGATAATACATACCAGCGTTTTGTCATCGAATGCAAGATCGTATGGGGGTCCCGGGAAGCAACTATCAGTAAAGGCCTTGCCCAGGTGACCCGTTATGCTGACCAGTGCAGAGCAAAAGAGGCATACCTGTTGATATTTGACCGGGATAAAAAGAAGGACTGGGAGGAGAAGATTTTTTCGGAAACGATTGAACATGAAGGAAGGCAGGTTACCGTATTTGGGATGTGAAGTGAACTTTTTTTTCCAGGAAAGCTAACCCCTGGTTTTTTTTACCATAATAGCAGAACTCGTTTAATTACTCTGTTTCCTGACAAGAAACAGCTTTTTGGCGGTCAGGCATATGGGAATGGGCGATCGATTCAGAGTATGGGGTGACTTTCTCAATATCGGGATATGTTTTCATCTCTTGAATTACAAAAAAGGGATATTAGAAAATTTTGGTCAGCAACGGAACGATTATATGGTGATTTCCCTGATAGCGATTATCCTGCTGAAAGAAAAAACTGGTTGTTAGACGGTCCGGACGAATTATTTCAATCCATTGATAGGAGAAGAGCGACAAAGAAATAAACCCCCGGTTCTAACTTTATAAAAGGTTGTTTGAGATAAAAAAAGAGACATGATCTTTCTTATTCCCATTACTTTGAGAAAAACGGGATGAACGATCCATTACCGTCCTTCCCCGGCAAAGAAGAAAGCAAATTCGATATAGCAGGAAATCCTCTTCTTTATATGCAACCTGCGATCGCTCTCTCTCTCACTTCCCGTGCAGAACCATCCTCGCTCGCCCGGTTCGCCGCTGATCTCATCGAGATACGTCTTGATCTCATACCCGGAGTAGAACCTGACTGGGTGCATGCCATAAAACAGGAATGCTCTGTCCCTCTCATCCTCACCCTGCGAAGCCGGGAGGAGGGCGGGCGGTTTATGGGGTCTCTTGCAGAATGGTCTGACGGTATCGGGCAGTACAGGGGAATTGCCGAGTATATCGATATTGAGGAACGGTTCTCTGCAATCGCTCCCCGTATCAGGGCGACCGGCAGGGAATCGGTTATTGCCTCCTGTCACCTCAATACGATGCCTGATGAGGATGCCCTCTCTGATCTCTGTACCCGGTTATCCCGGTACGGGGATATCCCAAAGATTGCCGTCGCACCAGAAAATGAGCATGATCTTATCAGGTTCGCTGCCTTTACCGTCTCGGCACAAAAACCGGTAATCACAAGCATCATGGGTGAACGGTTCCGCTGGGCACGGGCATTCCTCGGACTTCTGGGATCTTCCTGGATCTACTGCCACGGAGGAGAAGCGGCTGCAGGAGGCCAGTACCATATTGATGAGATGAAAACACTTCTTTTGTTACTGAGATAAAAAAAGACGTTAAAAATCCTGGTATATCTGGTTCGCAAGCATGGCATCGATGATGACCAGTGCAAGCATCGCCTCGGCCACGGGAACAATACGAAGAGCGATACAGGGATCATGACGACCTGTTACCGAGAGGGAGACCTCTTCTCCGGCATCGGTGATGGTCTGCTGTGATGCTGCAATCGACGGGGTTGGTTTTACTGCAATCCGTGCGATGATATCCTGTCCGGTAGAGATTCCTCCAAGAATACCCCCGGCGTGATTTGAGAGGTACGAATCATCTCTCATCCCGTCATTATGCTCACTCCCAAAAAGCCGTGTTGCAGCAAACCCGTCTCCAATCTCTATCCCTTTTACTGCCCCGATACTCATAAAAGCCATTGCAATCAGGGCATCAAGCTTACCAAAGACCGGGTCGCCAAGACCTGCCGGACAGCCACAAACAATCACCTCGACGATCCCCCCGACCGAATCACCCTTCTCCTGTGCCTTCCTGATAATATCAAGGAACAGGTCCGGGTCGCGTTCCCCGTGAATCTCGGTTATCTTCCCCTGTATCGTGATCCCTTTCCGGGAAAGGATAAGTGCAGCCACCGCACCTGCAGCGACCCGGGCAGCCGTCTCCCTGCCCGAGCTCCTCCCCCCGCCCCGGTGGTCACGCCATCCGTACTTCTGAAAGTATGCCCTGTCAGCATGACCTGGTCGAAAGGTATGGCGCAGGTACTCGTAATCAGACGAATGCTGACCGGTATTACGGATGAGCAGAGCTATCGGCGTGCCGGTGGTACATCCTTCATAGACTCCTGATAGGATCTCTACCGTGTCAGATTCCTGTCGTGGAGTGACAAGGTCACTCGTCCCCGGTCTTCTCCGGTCAAGAAATGGCTGGATATCTGACTCGGAAAGCCCGATCCGGGAGGGACATCCGTCAATAATAACTCCGATAGCTCTCCCATGCGATTCGCCAAACGTAGTACAGCGAAAATGTCTTCCAAAGGTATTCATGCAAGTATCTCCCTCACCTGATCTGTTGAAACCCGAAGCCCGGTCAGGATCGTAAACTGTTCAGCCAGCTGACTGATAAACATCTCGGTTCCGGGAATGATGATACACCCCGCTTTCTCCCCTGCGATGATAAACGGTGTCCGTTCCGGTGTATAGACAAGATCAAAGAGTATCATGCCCTGATGCAGGGTTGCCGGGTCTACCGGAATGCCGGTATCAGGGTGCATACCAACGGGCGTTGCATTAAGCACGAGATCATAGGAACTGACATCCCCGTCTCCCAGTGGTCCGAAAGAGCATCCGAACCGTCGGGCCAGGTCTTCTGCTTTCTTCTCGGTCCGGTTCAGAATCGTAACCTCATATCCCCGCATCATGAGTGCGTATACGGCAGCCGATGCTGCTCCACCTGCCCCGATAACGCAGGCAGAACCACCGGTATATCCCTCGAGTGGCCGGTATATCCCAAGCCAGTCGGTATTAAACCCAAAGGATCTGCCCTCTGAAAAGAGGATGGTGTTCACTGCCCCGATGGTTCTGGCATCATGCTTAATCTCATCACAAAAGGGTATTACCGTCTCTTTGTGGGGGATGGTCACCGACAGTCCTTTTATTCCCATGGCATATGCCGTATGCAGGATCAGATCCGGGTTTTTTTGTTCAAACCAGGTATACAGTGCATTATCCATTCCAAAATGTGAAAAGAGGCGGTTCCATACCTGCGGAGACCTGCTGTGCCCGCAGGGATACCCGAGGATTCCAAAGATCCGGACCCGGGGATTATCGATGGTTGTAATAAGGTTTCTCATCGCATCCGGATTACAGGAAGCAGGGAGCGGATGGGAGAAGATCCAGTCCTCCCTTGTCTTCATAACCTCACCCCCGGATGCATACAGAAACGCTATCTCACGAACACAGGCATCAATCGATTTTGTATCTGTTTTGATGGTATAATCTGCAAGACTCCGGTAGATCGGAGTCCTGACACAAAGCATCTTCTCTATCTCAGAATGGAGCGGGAGAGAAGAGAGGGCAGGACGATCACTCTTTTCTATCCGTTCAAAAATTGTTTCGGGATCTGCCATAAGCCAGAAGATGGTACTCTTTCTCCTGAGAAACTCCCGGTTTTCCGGATCAAGGACTGCTCCTCCCCCGGTGCTGACGATAGATACGTTCGGAGGAATCGCTGCAATGGTATCGTGTTCAATCTCGCGAAACGCCTCTTCCCCGTAACCCGCAAAGAGATCCGGGATCGATACCCCGAGCGTCTTCTTGATCTCCTGATCGGTATCACAGAATAAAAGATCCAATAGTTCTGCGAGCCTCTTTCCTATCGTGGTCTTTCCTGTTCCCCGGTATCCTATGAGAACAATACGGTTTGATGACATACTGCTTCCAACTCCTCCCAGAATCGCGGGTATGATTTTGATACGCACCCGGGATCGCGGATTGTCATCTCCCCGGTCCCGCAGCCCAGGATGCCGAAACTCATGGCGGTACGATGATCCGCCTTGGGATCGATGACTGCCCCGTGCATGGCTCCGGGAGTGATGACGAGCGCATCGTCAGTTCCGCAAACGCTCCCTCCACAGGCAGTGATATTATCACAGATGGCAGCAATCCTGTCACTCTCCTTATGGCGCAGATGTGCTATCCCGGTGATCGTCGTTTTCCCTTCTGCCAGTGCAGAGACAACAGCAATGGTGAGAACAATATCTGGTGCGCCACCCATATCAACGGTTATCCCCTGTAACCCGGCCTGACGCCTGACAATGCAGGCATCCCCTTTTATCTCACAGAGACACCCCATATGCGAAAGGATATCAAGAACGACCCGGTCCCCCTGGGCGCTTTTGGGATTGAGTCCCAAAACCCGCATCTCTCCTGTGCATATGGCAGCCAGACCAAACCAGTAGGATGCGGCAGAGAAGTCTCCCTCAACCGTATAATGAGACGAACGATACCGGGACGACACGGGAACGATCAGTTCAGCAGTCCCTGATCCCCCTGACCGGGATGCATACGTGGTAACGTCAAATGATTCCATCACCGAACGGGTCACATCGATATACGGAGCTGATACCGGATCGCGACGTAAAGAAAGGATGAGATCCGACCTTCCGCAGGGTGCGGCCATGAGCATCGATGAGACGAACTGGCTTGAGATACCGGGATCGATACTGACACGGCCTCCCAGAAACGAACCGGCAATACGAAGCGGCGGGTATCCATCCTCTCCCAGGTAGGTAATCTCTCCGCCTACCTGGTTTAAGGCGTCTACAAGCGGGCCAATCGGTCGTTGCTGCATCCGGTGACTCCCGGTAAGAACCACCTCTCCCTCACAGAGCAGGGCAAGGGATGCAAGCAGCCGCATCGAGGTTCCTGAGTCCTTGATATCAACCGGATTTTCTGGAGTCGAGAGCTTCCCCGCCGTTCCTCGCACATAAATCTCCCCTTCTCTCCAGTCGATTCCTGCCCCGAAAGATGCAAGTGCAGCCGCCGTAACCCGTGTATCATCAGAATCAAGCGGGTTTTTGATGACCGATTCTCCTTCTGCAAGCGCTGCTGCAATGAGTGCACGATGGGTATAACTCTTTGACGGAGGGACTCGTAACGTTCCCTGTACCGGACCGGTTTTCGCTATCCGTGCAATCATGCTCCCCTCGTGTAATGGGGATAACAGCCAAGTTCCTTTACCTGGGTTACCTGTTGCAGATCCCGTATTGCCTCTCGCCACTCCCCGGTACATGCACAATCAAGAAAGAAGATGTAACTCCCAAGTCTGCGTTTCGAGGGACGTGATTCAATTCGTGTCAGGTTCACATTCCGGTTCCGGAACGGGAGCAGAATGTCACATAAAAGCCCGGCATGGTCCTCTTTGGGATCGATAACAAGGCTGCACCGGTACGGTTCCTTCGTGGTATCCGGCTTCGTCTCTAATACGATAAACCGTGTCTCGTTTTTTGGGTTATTCTCAATGTTTGAGCGTGAGATGGGGAGGCTGTGCATCTCTGCCAGGAGGTCAGAGATAACGGCCCCGGTACCGGGATTATCTCTCATCGCCATGGCACTCGCCGCATTGCTTGCAGTATGAATGACAGGGACCGAGAGTTCATCAAGAACAATACTGCACTGTTCATCGCTCTGGGGATGGGCATATATGGCAGTGCATGCTTCCGGTGGACCCCGGGCTGCAAGATGATGATGAATCGCCATGGTACAGTCTGCAGTGATATACAGGTCATGCTGCATCAGACCGTCCAGAGTTGCAGCAACGCTGCCTGCCTCGCTGTTCTCTATCGGGAGTACTCCCGGGATCTGTTCCTGTATCACGGCCGTAAATACCTTCTGAATGGTAGGTACCAGCATGATATCGGTTTTGAATAAAAAGATGGCCATGGCATGAGAGAAGTTTCCGGCCGGTCCGAGCGTGACTGCCCTGCTCATGCGTCTCCATCCTGTGTCATGGATCTGATAACCCGGTCCGACTCCTCCATGGCAGACGCACAAAAAGGTCCGAACCACTCTTTATTCATCTCGAAAAGAGAGAAAACCCCGTCTAAATCCGAGTCTGTAATCGTTTTTCTGATATCAGACACCGCACGATAACAGGTATCCAGAACATCAGGGATATAGGGATTTTGGGTAAGAATATCGCCATACAGGGTTTTATCCTGGGCCAAAAGCCTGCCTGCAATGTTCATCTCGATCTGGTAAACCGGGCTTGTAAAAGATCGGGTCATCTCCGGCTTAATCTGTAACCGTCTCAGCGTTTCTGCCATCACCAGTGATTTAAAATGGGTGAGCCCCTGGATAACGGCCATCATCCGATCATGCTCGTCAGGTGTGGCATAGGTGATACGTGCCCCTCCGGCAAGAAAGACCCTCGTCAGAAGATCACAGGATGCCGGCTGGCAGCGTGCCGGTGTCACAATGATCGTCTGGCCGGTCAGTCCTGGGACAGACGGGCCGAACATGGGATGTAATCCGATAACTTCGGCTTTCGATAAGAGCATCGCCTCCACCGGGCGGACTTTTAAAGACGTGAGATCACAGAGGATCTGCTCCTTCCCTACAAGCGGGGCAACCTCTCTGATAACCGTGACAGTTGCATGAATCGGTACCGATATCATGACAATATCAGCTTTTTGTGCGATATCAGCAGATGAAAGCGGGGTGTTTCTGCCCGACACCATGACACAAAAACCGGCATCTGCAAATACCTGTGCAAATAAACGACCCATCTTCCCGGTTCCACCGATAATGCCGATGGTATGTGTTTTTGTCATCTTCTCGTATGCCTGCCGGTAGGCAGTCATTTCTCAATGATACTCTCTTGTATTGCCATACCAAAATGCCGCCCGCCCCGGGTGATATGGCCCATTATTACATCCCCGGGACAGAGCGATACAACCGAGATAGCACCTCCACCCGGGGTTACCAGCCGTATCGTCTCGGCGTTCTGCAAAACCAGACCCGCCCGGTTCCCTTCGTACTCGACCTCGACAAGCAGGAGAGGTCGTCTCTCGATCTTGAGCCTGCCGATGGTCACCTCGCGTGCAGAACCGTCAGATGAAGGAACTAAAACCCGGTCCCCGACAACAAGATCAGACAGATACGCGGTCTTACCATCAGGAAGGAGGATATATGCACAGACCGCTCCTGCATTGACCCGGAACGGGCGGGGAGCAACGTACGGATTATCAAGGGTCTCTGCATGAACAAGCAGAAAACCAGATGAAGTGTTCCCGATAAGCATCCCTTCCCCGTCCAGAAGCATAGAACAGGTATCAATACAGACCCGGTCACCCATGCCAGCCGGCTCTATCGAGGTAACCGTCAGGGGAACCAGATCGATCCCAAGCGTCTTCTCCTGGACAAGGGCTGCAATGGCCCGGATAGTCGCAGGATCACGGGTCTGTATCATGATTCCTCCGGTCCCCTTCTCAAGGACGGTGAGTGCAAGCCTGGCTTCCTGTAGGGAATGGACAGCGGCGATAACCTGATCTGACGCAGCAACCAGATTCTCGAGAGGGATGACTGTCCAGTCATCGGTATGGACAATGAGCGGCCCTTTCCGTGCCAGTGCCATCGCTTCTTCCTGCGATGCTTCATCAGCAATCCGTACCTCAAAAATGTCCCTGCCAATAACGAGATCCCCGTCAGGAGCAACGGTGGTAACCCTCGAGAGGACTGCTACATCCTCTGCACGATCGATAACAAGGGCATCAGCTCCTGATTCAAGGGCCGTCGTTGCACAATTCTTATCCCATGGCCTGACATCAACAAAGAGTCGTTTCATCATCATTCTCCGGGAGATTCGTTCTCATGGACTACCCGGCAGACTTTGGAGACAAACGCTGCGATATCGGTGCGCTGAAACGCATTCCTGCCCATGCAGACCCCGCCGCAGTGAGATTTCCAGATTGCATCATGGATCGTGTGAAGTGACTCTAAATCCCCTGTCTTCTCACCTCCGGCAATGAGAACCGGTATAGAACTTGCAGAGACAATTCGTGCAAAACTTGCAGGGTCTCCGGTGTAATTGGTCTTTACCATGTCAGCTCCCAGTTCTTCAGCGACCCGCACCGCGAGACCGACGTGAACCGGATCATAGGGATTAGCTGATGCACCCCGCGGGTATATCATCGCAAGAAGAGGCATCCCCCATCGGTTGCATTCATTCACAACCCGTCCGGCTGATGCAAGCATACGCGATTCGTTGGGTGCTCCAAGGTTGATATGGATAGATACCCCGTCTGCACCGAGCGCAACAGCCTCCTCGACCGTGCAGGTCAGAACCTTGTCGTTCGGGTCAGGGTTTAAGCTCGTGCTCGCCGAGAGATGAACGATAAGTCCGATATCTCTCCCTTTCTTCCGATGTCCCCTCTTAACGAGACCTTTATGAAGAATGATTGCATTAGCTCCGCCCTTTGAAATCTCAGAGATGGTCTCATTCATATCGAGGAGACCTTCTATCTGTCCGAGTGTCATTCCGTGATCCATCGGGATAATAACCGTTTTTCTGGTGTTCCGGTCAATAATCCGCTCCATTCTGATATCTTTTCCGATCATTTTATACTCCTGCCTGTAACATCTCAATTACTTCGTCTGCTGCTCTTCCTTCATGAACAATGAGTGCACATGCCCTGACAAAGGCACCGGGTGACTGGTGTTGAAACGCATTTCTCCCGATAGAGATACCGCGTGCTCCTCCCTCCATCGCCCCTTCTATCAACTGGAGCGTGAAAAGATCATCCGTCTTTGAGCCTCCTGCGACCACTACCGGAACCGGACATCCTGCAGTCACCTCATGGAAACTATCCGGATCCCCGGTGTAAACCGTCTTGACGATATCTGCCCCTGTCTCTGCAGCAACCCGGGCTGCGAGTTTCACATTCTCAAGATCATTCTCACTGGTGATCTTTCTGCCCCTCGGGTACATCATCGCGAGAAGCGGAACACCCCACTCCATGCATTCAATGGATACCGCACCCAGGTCTTTTAACATTCCCGCTTCCGAGTCGGCACCGATGTTTACATGGATAGAGACCGCATCAGCACCCATCTTGAGTGCATTCGTAACGGTATTGACCAGTACCTTCTCATTTGGATCCGGTGCAATCATCGTGGATGCTGACAGGTGTAGGATAAGACCGATATCATGGCCACGCTGGCGATGTCCGTGAAGGGCGAGTCCGACATGGCCAAGAACAGCGTTTGCTCCTCCTTCAGCGACCGCATTCACCGTCTCGGTCATGTCGACGAGTCCGGGTATGGGCCCGTTGCTGACACCATGATCCATCGGTACAATGATGGTTTTTTTGGTATTCCGGTTGATTATTCTCTCAAGTCTGATATCTTTTCCTCTCATAACAGAAACCTCCATTATGGTCCGGCACGTGACGTGCTTAGAACCAAAAATAAAAATAAAAAAGATAAAAATAGGAACCAAAGCAGAACAGAGCGATGATTCCCGATAATCCAATTCTTTGTAATGACACCTGCATTGATGGTGGCCGGGTAATGATGCAGGATACGCCAGGAGAAAAAGCCGTCACCTGGTGACGGGATGCAGTGGCTCTGCAGAGTACATCCAGTACCGGACCATTACCATGCAGACGGGGTTGCATAGATATGCGTCTTTACTCTGATGGTTTAAACGTTGTGGTAAAACCGGGGAGGGGCACGAACCATGACAATGATTAGCACGGTTATCAGGGGGATTCTGATCCGCTTGCGCAGGGGAACGATGAAAAAGGGGGTCTTATCTCTTGATTTTTTTAATCTTGATGACATCCCCCATCGTGGTTGCCATCCGGTTCTGGTGCTGATCTTCTGAATCAAAACCGCCTGATTCGATGAGTGATATCCCGAGTATCTTCTCGAATTTCCGGCGAACAGAATCCTCGGGGATCAGATCCCCTTTCTCAATTTTTTTAATGAGAAGTTCTTTCTCTTTCATCTCAAGAGCGAGTTCTTTCTGGGAAAGACCCTTCTCCATTCTGGCTTTTCTGATGATATCTGAGTAATTATCAACGATATCCCCTTCTATCATGTCAAAAACATCACGGGAACGGGTGGGTTTTGGTTGTGATGAGGGTCTGTCATACTGGTTTTTTTGAGAAGAAAAGGATGGAACTGATGCCCGCTGTCCCTGTACCTCAACCCCGTATCTGGCACAGGCAGAACAGACTAACAGTTCAGCTCCTTCGATACGTACTCGTTTCAATGGTCCCTTGGATGAGGATCCACACATTTCACACTGCATATACTTTCGCAATCATCATATAGTCACATAATCCTATATAGCTAATTGAGCAAACACGATGGATGTGGGTAAGGAAAAGACAGATGATCCAAAGACTCCTGAGGATATCTGTCGATATCTGATTGAGCGGGTCAGTGCAATGGAATCCCAGAACCAGGATTACAAAGAACAGATCCGCCAGTTAGAAGCAGACAAACGGTATACCGAGACACAGAAGCTGCGGTATGAGCGTGAGGTCAGGAAACTCAAAGGGGAGGTTGAAAATTTAAAGACTCCTCCGCTCATTATTGGGACGATTACTGATGTCATTGATGAGAAACGTGTCGTGGTCAGAAGCAGCGCAGGCCCGCGATTCCTGGTGCGTGTCTCGCAATCAGTAAACCCTGAAGATATTCAGTCCGGATCCCGCTGTACATTAAACCAGCAGTCACTTGCCATCGTGGAGGTCCTTCCCGGAACCTACGATACCCAGGTGTACGGGATGGAGGTCGTTGAATCTCCGGGAGAGACCTATGCCGATATCGGAGGTCTGGAACCCCAGATAATAGAGATACGGGAAGCAGTAGAACTCCCGATGACAAAACCCGATATCTTTTCCCGAATCGGGATCGTTCCGCCAAACGGCGTCCTCCTCCATGGACCGCCCGGGACCGGGAAGACATTACTGGCAAAAGCTGTTGCACATGAGACAAACGCCTGTTTTCTTCATGTTGTTGCATCAGAACTGGTCCAGAAGTATATCGGTGAAGGAGCCCGGCTTGTCAGGGAATTATTTGATCTCGCCCGGGACAAGGCACCCTCGATCGTCTTTATCGATGAGATCGATGCAGTCGGAGCATCGCGGACCGATACCATGACATCGGGAGATCGTGAAGTCCAGCGGACACTCATGCAGCTGCTCGCAGCACTTGACGGATTTGAGAAGAGAGGGGACGTTAAAATTATCGGTGCAACAAACCGGATTGATATCCTCGACATTGCCCTCCTGCGGCCGGGAAGATTTGACCGGATAATCGAGATACCCCTTCCTGATACCGATGGAAGGCATGCAATTCTCGAGGTCCACACAAAAGGAATGAAGATAGGGGATGATGTTGATCTCCACGAACTTGCACGGTTGACAGATGGTAAGAACGGATCAGATATGCGTGCCATCTGTACTGAAGCAGGAATGTTTGCCATACGGCAGGATCATGATGCCGTAACCCAGGAAGATTTCCTGCAGGCACTCGAAAAAATAGTCTGTGACTTTGGCAGGCATGATCGGCGGATATACTCATCTGCCGGTGAGATGTTTGCGTGAAAATCCTTCTTTTCTCTCTCCCGTCTCTTTTCTCTATCTATCGTTTACCGGGAATAATGCATCCCCGTAGCATTGGTTTATCATACAAAGCCTAGATAGAAGAATCAGTCTGTTCGTACTCTTCACCCACGCACCAGACTTCTGCCTGGAAATGTCCTTTGATAAATGAACAGGGAGAGACAATATGGCCCGGATCAGCGATACGATACTTCTCAACACAACTGTACGGAGCAATACAGTATAACAGCCGGTACGGCCAGGGTGTCTTTCCCGGACCGGTTCTCTGCAGATAGATCTCTTCTGCAAGCAATTCAGAGCAGAAACACGGCGGATACAGGCCGAATAATACCTCCTGAACAAACCGCCGGGTATAATACCTGAGATCTGATATCAGGGAGAATGCCCCGGCTGTCGAGGGAACCGTGATACCGACGCCGAACCCCAGGTTATCGGGTTCATAAAACCTGATGGCATGAAAAGATGTTTCACTGTTTGCCAGAGTTTCGTACAGATCAATACCATCTCTGGCAATAAGGATGAGGTTCATAAGAAGGTCCGGGAAAAAAGAAAGATATCAGAGATACATACGTTCATCGACAGAGATCTCTTCATAGAGATGGGTAATAGCCCTGATGAAATCCTCCTGTTCTACAAAGAAAGCATCTTTCCTGACCGCGATCATACCTGCTTCCATGCATATCGCAGAGAGTTCAGCTCCCGTCATGTTCTCGGTCTTTTCAAGGAGTAGATCAAAATCAATCGGGGATTTCAGGTTCATCTTTCTGGTATGAATCCGGAATATCTCCCGTCTTGCATCACGATCCGGGAGAGGTATCTCGACTACCCGGTCAAATCTGCCGGGTCTGAGAAGTGCTGCATCGAGCATATCAACCCGGTTTGTCGCTGCCATGATCCTGACCTCTCCCCTGCTGTCAAACCCATCCATCTCGGCGAGGAGCTGCATCATGGTCCGCTGGACCTCGGCACTTCCTGATGTTCCGTCATTGGTGCGTGTCATCCCGATGGCATCGATCTCATCGATAAAGACGATCGAGGGTGCCTTGTCACGGGCCAGCTCAAAGAGATCCCGGACGAGCTGGGATCCTTCTCCGATGAATTTATGCACCAGTTCACTTCCGCTCATCCTGATAAAGGTAGCCTTTGCATTATGGGCAACTGCCTTGGCGATAAGAGTCTTGCCGGTTCCCGGTGGTCCGAAGAGTAAGATCCCTTTGGGTGGTTCGACCCCGACTCTGACAAATATCTCCGGACGCGTCAGGGGATACTCAACTGCTTCACGCACCTCTTCTATCTCGTGGACAAGACCCCCGATGTGCTCAAACGTCACGTCAGGATACTCATCAAGTTCCATAACCCTGACCCGTGTATCATATGTAGTCGGGATTACCTTTACGATGGACAGGGAGTTATTGACTGCAACTTTCGTTCCTGCCTGAATAGATCCCAGCAGGGTGTCAGGGATAATGGTAAGATATTCCTGGTTGTTCCCCTGTTGTCGCAGGTATACCTCTCCCGTGTCAAAAACATCAATGACTGCCGCAATAAAGAGGGGCATCCGCTTTAACTGGCTGTTCTCTCTGGCAAGGACTGCATTTTCTTTCAGTAGTTCTTCATTCTTTATTGAGAGTTCCAGGTTCTGGGCCTCAATTTCGTGCATTCGTATCTGGTATGATAGTTCAACCTCATGGTGAACACGGGAAGACAGAGG
>JAFGOM010000069.1 GCA_016926505.1 Methanospirillaceae archaeon | reverse complement strand
CATAAAGAAAGATTCATCGCTCTCCTGCAGGTCTCTCCTTGTTGCACCGGGGGTGCCGGTAAATCACAAAAATGTAGTCTGTGCCGATGAAATTGTGTCTATTGATGGGAATACAGCCCGATACTCGTACAAAGGGATGGAAGGGTCTGTGGTAAATCCTCTCTTTGCATTACGCGGGTATGCTCTTCCCCTGATGCTCGCAGTTGCCGCTGCCTGCATGTTGTCTCTCTCACCTGCACCGCTATCAGGGTTTGTACCTCTGGAAGGGAGGATGAAGAGTTGTGAAAAGAATGGTCGTCTGTATATTGATAATGCAAACTCAGGCACGAACAGGGAGACTGCAATTGATGCCGTGGCCTATGCCCGGACTCTTGCAGGAGATGACCCCTCTATCCTGGTCATCGGTGAGGAGGCAGAGACGATATGTGATGGTTTTCCTGGATCTGATATCCTCTCTGTTATCAGGAGTGCAACGCCTTTTGGTGTCGTCCTGGTTCATTCCGGTGAATACGACGACCTCGCACCCATCATTGCCCGGGAACCTGGTATCAGGGTGACACATGAAGCGTGCAGCCTGAAGGATGGCATCCGAATCGCTTCTGCTATCCCCGGCAATTGCCCGATAGTCCTTGCCGTAAAAACATGGAGATGATCATGAAATACATACAGCCCCGTCCGAGTTCCATTGTCGCAGCCCTCTACACCGCCCGGGATCTTGAGGTTGATTGTGCCGTCCTGCACGGCCCTTCAGGATGTTCCTTTAAACACGCACGCCTGCTTGAGGAGGATGGTCTGCGGGTCTTAACCACTTCTCTTTCAGATAACGAGTTCATCTTTGGTGGTCAGAACCGGCTTGCCGAGGTTCTCATGTATGCAGAAGAGACGTTCTCACCATCCCGGATTGCAGTCATCGGAACCTGTGTTTCTATGATCATCGGTGAGGATCTCTCTGCTGCCATCGAGATAGCAGGATTACAGACCGAGACTATCGCGGTTGATATCCATGCAGGTTTTTCAGAGAATATTGACGGTGTTATCCTGACCCTGCAGGCTGCAGCCGAAGCAGGATGGATAGAGGGTGGAGAGCTGGCCCGGCAGAAGAAGTTGCTTGCGGCAGCAAACGAGGTTGAACGCCTGTATGGTGCGGCATCTGCACCCTATATCAAGCCATCCCGGGGGGATCTCAAGCATGTAGCGGCAAAAGCCCTTCTTGCAAGAATATCATCAGGAGATCCCGGTGTTGTTATCCTCAATGCCAAGAAAGAGACCGCGTATATGTTTGCCGATATTCTCTCTGCCGTGCATGATGCATGTCCGGATGCTTCAATCGCATACGCGGCAAATCTCTCGCCCCGTGGTCTTCCGAAGGTCAGAAGAGATGCGGAACAGATTGCAGGGGAACTTGCAGAAAGAGGTGTTATTTTTGATCTCATCGGTGCTCTCGATGAGTATGGAGCAACCGGTACAGAGATCGGGGAGTGGATATCTCACAAGAACCCGGCGTTTATCGTTACTGCCGGGGTACCCCACGCGATTCCCCGGATCTATACTGATGGACGCGAGTGCTTCTCTATCACGAACGGCCCACGGCAGGTCGAACCCCTGCATGCGCTTGGACACGAGCATGTCCTTGTCGAGGTTGACCTTCATCCAAAGACCCTTGGTGTCTCTTCTATTGTCGAGAGTGAGTTTGGAGCGGTGCTCCGGAGCCTTGCATGAAGGCTTTTATGATAGCCGGGGATCGGTCAGGCTCAGGAAAGACGAGCATTACCCTTGCGATATCTTCCCTCCTCTCCCGGCGGCTTTGTGTCCAGACATTCAAAGTCGGGATGGACTATATCGATACCTCGTACCACACCGCGGTCACCGGGAGGCCCTGCCGGAACCTGGATTCCTTTGTTCTGTCTGATTTACAGATTTCAGAGATATTTGCCCACGGATGTGCCGGTGCTGATATCGCCATTATCGAGGGGGTGCGGGGACTCTACGAGGGTGCAGAGGCTCTCGATGATACTGGTTCGTCTGCATCGATCGCAAAACTGCTCGGAGTGCCGGTGATCCTGGTCGTGGATGCTCGTTCCATTACCCGGAGTGCAGCGGCGCTGATAAACGGGTTTATCACATTTGATCCAGCTGTCAGGATTGCCGGTGTCATCGTAAATAATGTCACCGGAGAGCAGCACAAGCGGAAGGTAACGGCCGCGATAGAGACCTTCTGCAAAATTCCGGTGCTTGGTACGATCCCCCGTTTCTCTCATGAAACGCTTACCATGCGTCATCTCGGTCTTGTTCCGTACCTTGAAGGCAAGAAAGACCGTTTGTTCCAGGAGATGGTCTCGTCGCTTGCCGAAGAGATCGCGAGGTATATTGATCCTGATGCCCTGCTCGGCTGTGTTTCTGATGTTACGGTTCCGCTACCGCAGGGGATATTCCGGGTTCCCGACGATTCCCCGGGAATCACTATCGCGGTAGCCCGTGACGAAGCTTTTAATTTTTATTATGCCGATCTCTTTGATATCCTTCCTGTTCTTGGTGCAAAAACCGTTTTCTTCTCACCGATCCATGACAGGCTTCCTGATGCTGACGGGTTTATCTTTGGAGGTGGATACCCTGAATATTATGCACAGGAACTGGAATCTGCCGGAGATTTGCGCACGCAGGTTAAGGAAATTTCCCGAAACGGTGTTCCTATCTATGCTGAGTGCGGCGGGCTTATCTACCTGACCGAATCCCTTACCACAAAGAAGGGATGGCAGAACCTCTCTTCTGATGCCACGTTTGAGATGGCAGGTGTATTTCCCGGCACATCGCATATTCCTGCACGCAGGGTAGTCAGTTACGTGGTGGGAGAGACATCGGCTGATTGTGTTCTAGGGTATCACCGGTTCCGGGGCCATGCGTTTCATTACTCTGATGTTATGCTGCAGCCACCGGTATCGTATCTGTATACTCTCTCCCGGGGAGTCGGGATTGACGGGATGCGTGACGGTGCGTCGCGGGACTGCACGATTGCCGGATACACTCATCTTCATCCGGTGGCGTCGTGCGATCTCTTTGGCTCTTTTTGTAATCTCTGTCTTTCAAAGAGAGAAAATGGCTGAGGTCATCCCGATAACCTGTCATTTTGTTCCCGGATGATGCGAGACTAAAAAATAGCTGGAACTCCCACGTATCTGGTATGATCATCTACCTGAACGGTGCATTCGTCTCCAGAGAGGAGGCCCTGATCTCTGTCTTTGATCACGGGTTCCTATACGGGGATGGTGTTTTTGAGGGTATCCGTGCGTATAATGGAAAGATTTTACGATTGGAAGCCCATCTTGACCGGCTGTATGACAGTGCAAAGACCATTGATCTGGTCATCCCCCTTCGGAAAGAAGAGATGGCACAGGTAATCAAGGATGTCTGCATCAGGAATGATTTAAACGAGGCGTATATCAGACCGATCGTCTCGCGTGGCAACGGGGATCTCGGTCTTGATCCCAGGAAATGTCCGGTTCCCACGATAGTTGTTATTGCTACTCCCTGGGGTGCGATGTACGGGGATCTCTATGAGAAGGGTCTTACTGCGATATCCGTCTCTATCAGGCGGAATTCGGCGGCAGCCCTGCCACCCAATGTCAAAAGCCTGAATTACTTAAATAACATCCTTGCAAAGATTGAGGCCAATTACAAGGGTGCTGACGAGGCTATTATGTTTGATGTGAACGGGTATCTTGCAGAAGGTTCAGGTGACAATATTTTTGTCATCAAGAACGGTGTTATTGCGACCCCGCCCACCTTAAACAATCTTATCGGTATCACTCGTGCAATTGCAATCGAACTGGCCCAGTCTTTAGGTATTCTTATTGTTGAGAAGAATCTCGGGTATTTTGATATGTACACCGCTGACGAGATGTTTGTGACCGGAACTGCAGCCGAGATTGCGCCAATAACCACGGTTGACGGGAGAAAGATCGGTGACGGCAGACCCGGTCCGATCACCCGGCAGCTGATGGCAGAGTATACGGTAAAGACCCGTGAAGAGGGATCACCCATTACCGGATGAAGGGAACTATTAAATCCCTTCAAACTCACCTATATAGGCAACTTGAGCTGATATAGTGTAGTCCGGCCAATCATTTCGGCCTTTCACGCCGAGGACTGGGGTTCGAATCCCCATATCAGCATCCTTTTACGGGGATGGGTTATAAATCCTGATTCCGTGTCTTATTCTTCGTGCGTTTTATCTGACACACTGTGATTGTATGATTCTTGTGTACAGGATGTATCTATCACATCAATAATGATCATGTTTCGAGATTACACCCACAGAGAAGCGGGGCTGTTGCATTTTTGATACGTGTCTATTACGTGTATCAACAAATAACTGGGAAACCCGGTGAAGTCCGAATTTAAACCAGATAAAAAAGATGAAGAATTTGATTTCTCCCCTAAAACAGCGAAGAGGCAATTAAATTATTTGATGATACCAACACAGACATAGATTGTTCATACTTTTAACGTGATATCTAATCAATCAACAGTTGAATCATAGATTTTAGAGTTATTATTGATCTTTTCAGAGACAATCAAAAGTCAAGGTGATTATAATGTCAGAGATAAAGGAAAAACATATTCCAACTCTTGAATCAATCATCAAAGTACTGAAAGAACATACATTCACCAAATATCATATCTCATCCCTTGCACTTTTTGGGAGTTATGTCCAGGGAAAAGCCACAGAAAATAGTGATATAGACATTCTGGTAGACTTTGATAGACCAATAGGCCTCGAGATTGTAGATCTGAAAGATGAACTTGAAACGATTTTGGGAATTCCCGTATCCGCTCCACCGGTGGCAGATAAACTGCCTGACCTGCGACCGGTATTCCCAGATTAGGAGGCTGGCATATGGAGGATCAGCATGAGACTCTTCCGGAGGCCGACCATTAAGGCCTGTTTCACGAAGAGGTGTCCTCACCTGAAGTTCGTGTAGTGTTTAATCCGGCTAAACCGGATCTGTGACCTGACCGGGAAAGGGAATCGGGTATCTTTGGGTCTGTCCGCTACAGGAGGTTTGTGCAGCTTGCTGATGCTCTCCGGAAGGTCCGAAGTGAATACCAGGTCTTCCGGCATCGGATGAACACATTGGTGCACTCTCCCAGAAACGGGAAAATGGATTTATGGTACAATAATTAACTACAGGCTAATATATCAACCAAACTTATATGCATTTTAGAAACAAAAATTGGGTAATCAATAGATGGCCACTGATATATCTGGGAAAAAAATTGTTATAACGGTTCATGCTTATCAAAAGATGATGGAACGATTAATCTACAAGGAAGACGTGTTGACTTGCATCAGAGAAGGCACCATTATCAGGATCTATAGCAATTCAAAACCATTTCCCGCATATTTAGTATCCTGTACAGGAAAAAACAGAACGATACATGTTACCTATGCTATTAACGAAGCAGAAGAAACAATTGTAATTATTACTGCATATGAACCTGATCCGGAACTATGGGATGATACTTATACATACAAGGTGAAGAAATGAAGTGCATTCAATGTGATGAAGGTGTAACGATTGATGGTTTAACTACTGTCGCATTTGAAAAAAATGGAGTTGCATTTCTTTTCAGACATGTGCCCGCGATGATTTGTCCGGTATGCGGTGAAGAATATTTGTCTGAAGAGATTCAGGACAGACTTACTGAAATATCAAACCGGTGCCTGGAACCGGGTCTGACAGTAAATGTCTTTGATTTTCAGGTTGGCATCGTAACTGCATAATTTTGAATAAAGAATTATCATCTTAGTTTTTTTCTGACTTTGTCATGAATAATACGGTATTTCTCGCCAGATCAATTTTTTCTGGATAGTTTGTTGAAGAACTTTTCCGACTGCTGGAACACCACCGGAGTAGTGAAGACTCCGTTCATCCGGGGAGGGCTTTTATCTCGACGATCAACCCGAAGGAGTACAGACCGGTGGCGATTAAATCCAAGCCAGTTCCATCCATTACTGATATTTCCCGTCAACAGAATATACATACCTGATATCCAGCCGGTCTTACTACCCTAAGTAATTTATCCCTCTGGAGACGTATCCCTTCAAAAAGGAATTCAGATTATTGTGGTTTCTGAAAGTATTCCGGCATGCCGGACTCTTCTCATCGTCCTCCTTTTTCTTATCGGAGGATCTCCCGCAGGATCAGCGACAGGAGTACAAACAGGAGATCAGACATGGCTTCCGGCAGATCCTGAAAAGACAGCCGGGTTTGAGAAAGGAACGCTTTACACTGCAGGAAAGATCCCGGTTGTGGTACTGAACGGGAGTTTTTCGCAGATGGGGCGGCAGTACGGCGAACTCCTCAAACCGTGGCTTGAATCATTCCGGCAGAAGGCTCTTTTTCTGCATTACCCGGAAGGAGAGAGAAATTCCTTTGATCAGGAGAGACCTTTTGCTGAGGAGAATTATTCCCGATATCCTGATACAATACACGATTTTTTTGAAGGAATGGCAGAACAATCAGGGATCCCGCTTGAGGATCTGATCCTCCTTGACCAGTATGTCCTGCTTTGTATCTCCGAGGAAGAGGGAGGTTGTTCCCAACTGGCTGCATGGGGGGAGTACACCCCTTCCGGTTCACTCGTATTCGGGAAGAATGAGGATTATTATGAGTACTTTAAAGAATTCAACGATAGTATTGTTGTGACCGTCTTTTTTCCTGACGATGGGAGCATCCCGGTGGCGACTATCGGGAATGCCGGGGAGATATCAACGATGAATGCCCTGAACCTGGAAGGACTTGTGCTGGCAATGAACGCGGCTCCATCCGAATATGATGACGATGAACTCGAAACAGACAGTATCATGCCTTTCATGCAATTCCTCCTCCTCCTCTTTGAATCACCAGACCTGGCATCGTTTGACAGGAACATCAGGCAGTATACCCCGGCATTTCCCTACATCTTGAATACGGCAGATCTGCATGAATGTGTCTCTTATGAATCTTCGGTCGATACCACGATCCGAAGGGTCCCGCATAAGGAGTTCCTTTTTGCAACGAATCATTTCATCGATCCGTCATGGGAGTATGACCGGGAAACCAATGAAATTCTTGAGTCTTGCGAACGGTACGAAAACCTGCTTCAGCTGATCCGTGACCGGAAGGGAAGAATCGATCCGGGGATGATGATGCAGATGCTGGATCTGAGAACAGAAGAAGGCGGGGTGACAAATCCGGAAACAATCTACCAGTTTATTGCAGAACCGGTTAATGAGACGATATGGATAAAAATCCCCGGGTACCAGGACTGGACAGGAATAAACGTACGTGCGATTTCTCCATAAAATATCTGATAGAAATGTTTTTGGTTCATGAAAAATATTCGAAATGTGGAGATACGTAACCGTACCATTGGTTGCCATAAAAATACAGAAGCGGCGTACAGGACTTACCTGTTTTTCCGGTTAATACTGACACAATCGGGAAGTCTGATTCAGAAAACCACCTGAGAATGGATGATGCTAAAAACCGGTGCTGATACAGGAGTGTCTGTGAGGAAGATACCTGTAATTCTCCCTGATTGAGAAAAATGAGTAAGGATTGGTACGGATCTTTCTCTGGAAAATCCGGTCATTATCGTTACCCCTATCGAAGTGAATTGGTTTCCTGTTCAATTTGCATCGAAGAGGTGGTTTTTCTTCCCTCTCCATACCTGGATGAGTGTTGGTACATACATCACTGCAAAGCCGATAATGATGGACAATACGATCTCTGACTGGCTCAGGATCCCGGATTGTATAAAGGTCGCATAGATGTACACGGCAACAGGAGCATACAGTGCACTTGCAGTGACGACACCGGGAGAGTACTCACCGGTGTAGAGCGTCAGGGATGCATGGATCAAAAAGTTTGAAAATATCCATGCAGCGGTGGACAATCCGAGAATAAGTGTCCATTCACTGGGATAAAAGACTGCAAGGGATACGAAGGCAAGAACATACACCATAAAGATAACGTTCCCCAAAACAAACTGGGGGAATGTGGATGGTGCAGACAGGTATCTCTTTGCCCATGGGACAAACCTCGGAGTCTCTTCAAGGATATGAATGAAATATGCGATTGGAACCAGCCAGAGAATTGTTAAATCCATGTTTGATTTTCCAGTGATTGTTAGTACACAATTACTGATGTTACAATGTTTAAGGATTATTGTTCTACACTACTGACATGATGATCTCCCAGACTCTGCAACCTTGAGAAATTTAAATCGGATGACATTTGTCGGTGGTATAAATGATGAGATAACTCCAAATCTGGTAAATAATAGTTAAAATTATTAAATTGGCAACGAAGACCAGATACGGTGATGTGCGTGAAATGGATACAAATGGAAGTCAGAACCAACTCGAGAACAGAGCTCATTGATATCACGAACCGGATCTTTGAGGAAATAACGGGAACCGGTATACAGAACGGGACCTGTTTTTTGTACACACAACACACGACCGCCGGCCTGACCATAAACGAGAATGCTGATCCTGATGTAGCACGGGACATCCTTACCGGTCTTGCCCGTCTCGTTCCCATGACCGGGGATTACCGGCATGCTGAAGGGAATTCAGATGCCCACATCAAGGCCTCACTGATGGGGTTTTCTTTAACGGTGCCGGTCATCAACGGCCGGCTGGCACTCGGAACCTGGCAGGGTATCTACTTCTGTGAGTTTGATGGTCCCCGGAACCGGCATGTTCTTCTTGGAATAACGGGCGGGTAACAGAAAGGCTCGTACTTTTTTTAAATCCGGATAGATAGCAATACTCACTGAATAAAACCCTGCGGCAGTGTCTGCTTTTATCATTCTAAAAGCGGGTGTCGGTATCACAATCAGCCAGCTGTCAGGCGAATCTCTGCTCCGTCTGTTCCTTTTCCTTTCACTATTTTTCCCTTAATTATGTCAGAACCTTTATGGAAGTATGGATAAGATACACAATCTGTGTGTAACCGGAGTCAGCAGGAATAATGATTACCTGTGATATCCCACAAAGAACTCAACTCTTGTTCCATTTGCATCCTGATAATGAACTATTAAAAGGAATCATCCATACGATTAATAACGGTTTTTCCGATAGTGTTATTATCTGCAATACCAATAGAAGAAAGATCATTTATAACCAGTTTGGTTTCATAACAGGAAATCAAAGAACCAATAGCATAGGGAGAGGGGGAGAATGAGGGATCAGGAATCATACCTGAGATTTGGTGAACGGTTGCAGGATACAAACAAAGCAATCAGGGTTCTGTATGTTGATGACGAACCAGAGATGCTTGCAGTAACAGGAATCCATCTGGAAGAGACCGGAGAGTTCATTGTTGATACCGTATCCTCTGCCGTATCTGCTCTCTCCTCATTTTCAATTCAGTCCTACGATGCTGTCGTCTCTGATTATCAGATGCCGGAGATGGACGGGATAGCGTTTCTGAAAGAGGTCAGGAGACGGTATGGAGATATCCCGTTTATCCTCTTTTTGGGTAAAGGGGATGAAGAAATCCTGATTGATGCCATCAATAACGGAGCCGATTTTTATCTTCAAAAAAGTAAGTCAAAAGAACTGCCTTTTGTAGAACTGGCGTACGGCATACGGCAGGCTGTTGCAAAGAAACGTGCGAAAGACGCAATCAGAGAGAGCGAAGAGAAATACCGCTCGATTTTGGAGAATGCAAGCGAGATCGTCTATTCACTTACTCCGGAGGGTATTGTCTCGTATATCTCTCCCAATGTTACTGATATTTTAGGTTATACATATGACGAAGTGATGGGAAAACCTGCTCTTTCTTTCCTGCACCCTGATGATTACTCCCTTATCCGGGATCATTTCAATAATACGTTAAAAACCGGAAAAAAGACCAGTAACATCGTGTACCGGGTGAGACATAAAGAAGGATCCTGGCAATGGCATTCCCAGAGTTATCTGCCGATTCGGGATGCTGAGAATAGGATAGCAGGCGTACAGGGGATCAGTTATGATATTACCGAACAGAAAAAAACTGAAGATGCACTCAGAATTGCCAACCGCCAGTTAAGCCTGCTGACTGAAATCACCAGGCATGATATCCTCAACAGTGTTATGGTCATTCTCGGGAATTTGTCGCTCCTTGAGATGGACTACAAAGACCCCGGCCTCCTCACCTCTCTCCAGAAGATAAAATTGGCAACCATTGAGATACAGTCCCAGATTGAATTTACCCGGGCATTCGGGGAACTCTGCTCTCATGATCCCACATGGATATCACTGGATACCGTTATGCCGTATTCATCAGTTCCCGATTCAGTCACTTTGATCACCGATCTACAGAATGTCTTTATCTTTGTCGATCCGATGATACAGAAGGTATTTTTTAACCTTCTTGATAACTCTCTCCGGCATGGCCGGCGGGTGACTACGATCCATTCTTTTCTTGTTGAATCAGGGAACGATATCATTGTTGTATGGGAAGATAACGGGGCTGGTATCGAACCATCAGAAAAAGAGAGAATTTTCCAGAGGGGATATGGGAAACACACCGGACTCGGCATGTTCCTCATCAGGGAGATCCTCTCTCTTACCGGTATATCTATCCACGAGACCGGGGTTTACGGGCAGGGTGTACGTTTTGAGATGGTCGTCCCGAAAGGGGCATGGTGCAGGGAGATCATACCGGAATCGTGATAGCATGCCTATTTAAGAGAGAAAAATCGTCATTTTTGCACATGGCATTATTTATTCCTGACGATACCCATTTGATAAAAAGTTAAACAGAGAGATTTAGTGCATAATCGACCGCAGCCTCTGCATGAATAGTCAGGGTATCAAAAACCGGAACTGAAACATCATCCTGCTCAATCAACAGAGGTATCTCAGTACAAGCCAGTACAATTCCTTCTGCCCCGTTCCTGATCAGATTATCGATAATAGTGAGATACTTCTCTTTTGAGTTCTCTTGTAGGATATTTTTGACCAGTTCGTCAAATATTACGGTGTTTATTATCTCCCGTTCTGACTCATCTGGGATTATCACAGAGACATTGTATCGATTCAGGAGAATATTTCGGAAAAAACCCTGTTCCATAGTATATTTGGTTCCGATGAGTCCGACTTTTCTCATACCGGCCTTCTGTATCTTTGTACCGGTTGCATCAGCGATATGAATCACCGGGAGTCCGGTATGTTTTACCATTGCATCTGCCAACGTGTGCATCGTATTGGAACAGATGATGATAAAATCAGCACCTCCATACTTTAGTCGTTCCGCGGCATCAAGCATCGTATCTGTTAATATATTCCAGTTCCCCTTCTCGGCAAGACGTTCCTGCTGCGAGAACGTGCCAAAGTTAATCGAGTACATGAGAATGTTTGCAGAATAATTTTCACCTTTTTTCCGGTTCACTCTCTCATTGAGAAGACGGTAATATACTATCGTGGATGACCAGCCGATACCACCGATAACACCAATCGTCTTCATCTCCGGGTCTTTTAAGAAATTAAACAGGTAATCATCTCCTGTACATATGATACCCTTTCTGCCGATAATACCTGTGGTTTTATAATATCGGCTCTCTGAAATGAGAAAAATAAGATGAGATGAAATAAAGAAGAGAGAAAATCCGATAAATGCCGGGCGTCAGGCAAAGAGATAATAAACAGTCTTGCGTGGAATATTCGATCCTGCACAAAATATATCCGGAACGAAACCTGAAATACGTCCCGTCATAAACTGCTGGTAATGAGGAGATAACAATATTATGTGAAAAGATCCGATTCAGGCGAAAAGAAAGATTACTCTTCCCTGCATGAACCGGTGACGATACCGTTCTCTACGTTATACCAGGTTCCACCCCTGCCCCGCTCGTCAGGGGGGACAATCGTTATCCGATAATTTCTCGTCTTTATAGCCGTCGCAGCATTGACCTGCTCCATGATTACCTTCTTCTCTTCTTCACTGGCATTATCCAGAATATTTTTCAGATTATCCCCTTCCAGGGGGTGATACGTTGCATTATACATATTAGCCCTCTCTCCTTCACGACTTAATTATACCGTGAGTACCTTTCATTCATCGGTATACTTAATTAAAGCTATCTTTCTGACACCTTCCATAGTAAATTTCAAGCTTTATCGATGAGAGAAAAACCATACCATCAGAACCATGACTCATGTGATTATGATATTCTTTCGTAATTCCGTTGGTTTATTTCTGTATGAATCATTCAGTTCTCTTTATCCCCTTTCTATCAGGTAAATTATCACACAGAAATCAAAAGAGGCTGTTTAATCGTATATGGTTTCTTGATGTATCATGATATTCCGGGATATTTCCATAAACCAGATTATTGAGAAGGTATCCTGCAGGAAAATAATGACAACAAAAAAGAGGATAAAAAATTACTGCTTCCAGTACAGTGCAACCATCACAAGAGAAACAAGACCATAGATGATAAAGAAAATTCCGACAATAAGCACCAGTAGTTCAATGCCAACCATCGGACTGACAAAGAGGAATAAACCGATTAACAGACTGACAACACCCCAGATTCCGGTAAGGATCCGGTGCTTTGCATAGGATATCGATACTGCATAGGCAATGGCGATGATACCGTTAATGACAAGCCATATTGCAATCAGATACGCAATTGCTATCGTTGCAACATAGGGTGAGATAAGAGCCAGTAACCCGATAATGATACTCAAGAGACCTGAACAGAGAAGAAGTGTCTTGTTCAATCCCGATTCCTGCGATAACGCCACTCCTGCAGTCAGAATACCGATAATAAGCAGTACGATACCTATAATCAGTATCAGCAGTTCAAAGAGGAGAAACGGCACTGCAATAGCAATAAGGCCAAAGATTATTGCAATTAATGCAATAACGCCTGCCAATAACCTGTCTGTGTCCATAGTATCTGCTTGGCGATGCTTCTATTTATATATTTCGTTTCGATTATCGATTTACCTGATAAATGAGGATAATTTGATGAATCATGAGATATTTTCAGAATGAAGATAAAAAAACGAATTTCCCTATTAACTCCCATATAAGGAGACCGGTTTATCTGCATCAGGTCTGAATAAATCAGTTCATACCCGGTTGAAGTACCTCTCTGATACCATCCTTTTGTAATGATGATCATCAGTTTCTTTACATAAAAAGCACAAGTGTATATTACTATGAAACATATTCTTCTCTCTGCTCTCACTCTCCTCTCAGTAATATTGTGCATGAGCACAGGGTGTAGTATGCTTCTGAAAGAACCTACCATAACCGTAAAAGAGATTGCCCTTGAGGACATTTCCCTCTCTGAACTTACCCTCTCCATAGTACTTGAGGTCGATAATCCAAATCTGTTTGGCATCACTTTCTCCTCTATCACTGGTTCAGCTTCATTCCTTCATGATGGAGAATACCAACCACTCTCAACCATGAATTCAGGTGAGGTTACCATAGAACGCGGAATAAATACTGTTACGATTCCCGTTCATGCAAAAAATATCGATCTTCTCAAAGCAGGCTTTACGTTGTTTACGGATCGTGAAATAACGATACGAATTGAGGGGATAGCCAGTCCTTCCTTCTTTGGAATCTCTCCTGAAATTCCCTTTTCAGATATAAAGACCATTCCTCTCCCGTAAATGAGAACGGAAAGATACTCAGCAGATAAGAGAAAAACACAAGAGAACGAGGACATATTACATGGTTCCGGAAAGATCGATTGATCTCGAAATATTATTACCATAAATTCCGGACAGGAAATGAAATACCCGGATATAAAATAAAATCTGATTGAACATGACCTTATGAAAATTCCCGGATCAGTATCATCAGCCTGTTTCACGATACGGGTAATCTGTTCTCTTTCACGGCTCCCCTTTCTTACCGTTGGTATCCTCCCTTTTCTCCTTGGAACGATGATTGCGGTGCAGGATGGTTTTCTGATATCAGTACCGGTATTTTTTCTCGGCATCGCAGGAACTATCTGTATCATGCTTGCAGCCTATTATGCAGGTGAGTATTATGATCAGATAGAGGATGGATTGGGGAATCCTGCAGAGAAGAGCAGATTTGCCGGGGGATCTCTGGTCATACAGAAGGGACTCGTTAATCCGGAAAAGGTTCGTAGAGCAACCATCCCTGTCCTCCTGGTTGCACTCGTTATCGGACTTGTTCTCTGGCTTATCTGTCAAACCGGCCCTCTTACTCTTCCTCTTGGGCTCCTTGGGATGGCAGGAGGATACCTGTACTCTGCACAACCCGTCAGATGGGTCACCAGAGGTCTTGGAGAGCTCTGGATCGCCTTCTGTTACGGGTGGCTTGCTCCTGCAGCGGCGTATTACCTGCAGACAGGTGACTTTTCAGTATGGCAGACCATGATCTCTATCCCCGTTGCTGCATCCATCTCTGCTGTCATTATCATCAATGAATTTCCCGATTATTATGCTGACAAAAAAGCAGGAAAAAGAAATCTTCTGGTACGATTCGGATTAAAAAAAGGTGCCATTCTATACGGTTTGTGTATCATTATTACCGTTCTTTTTAGCGGGATTCTGCTCGGGTATATCTCTGCCCCGCTGCTCCTGGCACCAGTACTAATCGGAGGATCTATCCTTCTTTTCGGAATACAAAAAGGTCTATATCTTTATCCTGACTTCAGGGAAAAAATGTGCTGCGGAACAATCCTTCTTTTCTGCCTGGTAAATATCATTTTTATCACTGCCGGTATGAGGTGATACCATCCCGGATATGAATACTAAAAAATCAGTACGACCATGGTGGTCACCGCCTTCCCTTGTTTTTCGCCAGACATTATCCCTTCTGTACCTGGCACTCCTTCTTGGGTGGAGGAAGATGCCGGTCTGGGTGATAAAATATGGTTTTTCATGCCTGCCGGGAGCTTCCGGTGCAAAGGGGATGGGATGTATCGGATTTCCTTCTCACCCGGTTATTGAACTGACAGACCAGTGTAACTTCTCCTGTATTCACTGCCATGCAACCGGTTGTAGTGGCTCAGATGAACAAAACCAGCTTACAACCACTGAGATATTCACTCTCCTTGATAATCTGGCAGAGGTCCCACAATTTCGCATGGTTGCATTTACCGGGGGAGAACCCTTCTTACGAAATGACCTCTTTTCGATTCTTAATTATGCTCAAAAATTAGGTTTTTCCCAGACCATTGCCACAAACGGGAGTCTTATTACCAAAGAAATTGCACAAAAACTCAAAGATCTTGGAGTTGCCATTGTAGCCATCAGTATTGATGCCCCGGATGAAGAACTTCATGACAGGATCAGGAGAACCCCGGGAGCATTTA
The DNA here is from genome assembly GCA_016926505.1 of Methanospirillaceae archaeon. GTDB lineage: Archaea > Halobacteriota > Methanomicrobia > Methanomicrobiales > Methanospirillaceae > JAFGOM01. The sequence goes on along the minus strand of JAFGOM010000069.1, from coordinate 29,254 downwards.
AAGGGGCAAAAGAAGCCATCTCTCATATCCGGGCTGCAGGAATCCCTGTGCATATTAACTGCACTATCGCTGCATACAATGCTGCATATTCCCGAGATCTGATATCCCTAACCGATGAACTGAAGGCTGCTATCTGTATCGTTTACCAGCTGGTCCCTGTCGGAAGAGGCAGAGAGATTGCAGAGTTAAAACTGGATACAGAAAAGAACCAGCAATTATTACAGGAGATATCTGAGAGCCAGAGAGAGGTGACTACGGTGATTGAACCGGTGGCAGGTCCGCAATACTGGGCAAACCTCCTTTTTAAGGCAGGGATACGGAAAGGGATTCTCTTATCGATAGCAGAGCATCTCTTTTTTGGCTGCTCGGCAGGAAGGGGATTTATCTACATCAAACCAAATGGTGATGTTCTTCCCTGTCCGTTTCTTCCCATAACCTGTGGAAATATCAGGGAAACTCCTTTCAAAGAGATATATGAGAACTCTCCGGTGTTAAAAGCCCTTCGGAGCCGGGATGCGCTCAAAGGAGCATGCGGGGCATGCAGATATCAGTCGGTCTGTGGGGGATGTCGTGGCAGGGCCTATGCCGTCACCGGAAATTATCTGGATGAGGATCCTGCGTGTTTTTTACGGGAACAGGAACCATGACCCGGGAATTGAAACTACCATCTCATATTGTTTTTTTACTGGAAGAAGTTGGGAATTGTATTACAGAAGAGATTGCAGATCTACCGGAAGGGGTACATGCCGAATTGACCTCTCTTTCAGGAAAAGGGAAACGGATGAGAGCTCTTCTTGTCCTCCTCTGTTGTCTGTTATCAGGAAAGGAACACCCGGTGCTCATAAAAACAGCAGCTGCCTGTGAATTACTGCACCTGGCCACCCTGATTCATGATGATCTGGTTGACGGACATACTGCGAGGCGGGGTCATCCTGCTCTTTATACTAAAATCGAGCCTGCATCTGCAGTTCTTGCAGCTGATGTGTTATTTGCACGGGCCTATGCACTCTTTTTAGAATGCAGATCATTTCCCGTTCTTACGGTCATTACCCGGACACTTGCGAGGATTACAACAACAGAACTTCAGGCTCACCAGAACAGGATCGGGAGATCTCTTCATCCGGGGGATTATCATGACTGGATATCAGGAAAAACAGCATCGCTTTTTTCTGCATCAGCAGCCTGCGGTGCGATTCTTGCAGGGTTTGACCGGGAATCATGCATGAACCTGACCCGGATGGGAGAATTAATCGGACTTGCGTTTCAGATTCGCGATGATATCCTTGATTACGAGAACGAAAAAAGGGGAATATCCGACCCTGCCTCTGACCTGTATTCCGGCCTGATAACCCTTCCTCTCATTCTGCTGGTTCAGAAAAAAGGAGTAATGCCGGAATATGAGTCCTGGTTTTCCGGATCCCGTGAGCCTGATATCATCAGCACCCTTACAAGGGAGGTTTTCGAGTCAGGTTCTCTTATCGCAGCGTATGATTATGCCATGAAGTATGCACAGGAAGCATCAGATATTGCAGACCTGTTCCCTGTTTCTCCCGGACGTGATGTAATCCAGCGTCTTTGTTTGTACACCGTCACAAGAACGGGATAAACGGTAATTGCAATATGGATTATGATTTACCGTATCTATCCCGGGGGTATGAAAAGAGAAGAAGAGAAATTTCCGATTATACCTCTTTTATCAGGTCTTTCTGACCTGTTAATTACGGGCTGATATCATAATCTGGTTACTTTTTGCCGGCATATGTACACTGTCTCCGCTGTACGAACTGTAAATGGCCACGGTTCCCGGCTGCCACGTTTGTATGGCCGTCTGGTACCTGCCATCATTGCCGGTTCTCGCAGATACCAGGGGGGTCTGTGAAGGCTGTCCTGATATTTCAGGAACAAAAATGCCGATTGATGCCCGTGCTATTCCTTCTCCGGTACTATCGGTCAGTCTTCCCGTAAGAGTCACTGAACTTCCGACTGTCGGACTCATGGTATCTGCCATGAGAGTAAGAGAACTATACTGTGCAACTGCTACCGGAACAGAGGTTTGTTTTGGTGTAGGAATAACCGTTACTGCCGGTGAAAATGGTTGTTTCGGCACCAGTGAACTGCCGGTACCCGAATCAATGAAAGAACCCGCGCCGGCATTAAAATCTACCGGATAATGAGGAGTGACTTCTGAAGGGATTATCTCCTGTCCTGTTATCGCAACTGCCTGAAAATAACGCTTATCCTGTTCTTTTTGCGGGATTAGATAGAGAAAAATTCCTGATTTTTCAGGAGTTATCATATCAAGCTGCATAAAAGGGTCATCAGGGTTCCCCTTCCCATTGATAAGTACGACCGTATTCTCTGTTGCGCCTGCAACATAGCCGAGCAGAAGGTCACCTGAAACACTCTTTTGTTCTGACGGGAACAGGAAGAGATATACCGTTCCTGTTGATACCGACCCGCCTGATGAACCGGGATGATATAGTGTCTGTTCCGCTGCTGTACCAACACAACAAAAAAACATACCGATAAGGATGAGGAGAAGAAGAGATGATCTCCTGCCGGGTAATAAAACCGGTACCGGTTTATGAGACATGTTCATAGGTAATCATTGCATACTCTGGTTTATCTATATTCTCAGGATATCAGGTCATAAAAACGGATTACAGAGAGAGAAAAACCATAATCTGATCTGACAAAAAGCCGGATGATACGGTAGAATTTTTATAAAAGAACCGTTTCAAGAGTTTCTTTTACCAGATATGGGGTCACCCAGCATTCAATTGCAGCGGCGAAGGCAAGAATACCGATGAGAATAAGCAATGGATATCGGATGGTTCGTATCATGAAGAGAGAGATCTCTCCCGGATGGGGATTTGTTCCGGTTTTTGGATCCAAAAGGTAATCCCTTACAGTATCAACCACCAGTAAAGAGCAGGTTCCTGCCAGTATAAAGGCCGGGATCTCGAAGATTCCATGGGGAATATACATGGTTAAAAAGACGGAGATGGGCAACGTTTTATAGAGTGTATATGCCATTGCAAAGGTATTATGACCAAGAGAAAAGACCAGCAGACAAACGGTTCCCTGCATGAGTCGTATGACCGGAACAAGGAGATCGTTTCGAATCCACCAGATACCGATCCAGTAGAGGGGGACCAGGAGAAGAAATAATACTACGCCACTGTTGAGAAACAGAAGAATCGGAAACGCTTCCGAGAGTTTTGGAATCGTGACATGTACCTGCAATGCATGGAACTGTTGTAGTTCAGTCTGGTTATAGTACTCTAAATCAGGTTTCTTTTGTGCATCTGAAAAAAAAGCAAGAGAAATTCCAAGCGAAAATATCAGGGAGATTACCAGAAGATAGATGAGAAACAAAACGATATTTTTCCTTTTATTCATTACCAGTAGCAGATAGGTCTTTTTTTCTACTTATGTATTGCAGTCCGGAAAGAGTTGAAAGCACGACTGATAATACTGAGTAAAATACCTGGATATAACCCAATTTGTATCGATAACATATTGATTGTATCTGCATGAAGAAAAAAACTCCGTATATCCGTTTATTTCCTGGATGCTCTCTGGATTGCTTCAACTTTTTTCGCAGTTACAGGTTTTTTTATACCCTTGGAATGCAAATACCTGTATGTGGTGACAGCGGTGATACAGCACCTGTCCTTGATAGAAACGGGATCTCTCACCAGGGTTTCGGATATCCAGGACTGATATGAAAAGGGGGTTTCATCCGGACTGTTCACATGAGTATCGTTAGAAATAACGTTACGTCTGTCACCGGAATAGCACATCTTCTCAATATCCTCTGGGATGTGCAAAAAATATCGCCGATGGATTGATTGTACCATACTGACGGACTGCATATGGCTGGTGTGCAGTCCCGGAGCAGGATGAGAAAAACATTCTGTCTCCTATAATCTTTTCATGGTGACAAAGATTTGGAGTATTTTTCCGTGTTCCTTCATCCATGCTGCAGACTCCTCCTGCAATTCTGTCAGATCCAGAAGAGATGCTTACATACCCCTTTTTTAACCAGTAATTCAAATACAACCCATACCGGGATTCATACGGATTCTCCCTGGCATTCATTATTGATGTGATACTGATGAACAGAAAAATAATGCTCATGTTACCTTTATTTCTTTTTATCCTGTTGTCGGGATGTATCGGAGCAGAGAATTCTGCCATACCAATGCCTGTTTCCTATGACAAGGGAATGGACTCTGAAGAGATCCAGTCGTTTTCCATGACTGAGGAATATTATTATGCTCCTGCATCTGCTCCGGAACCTGAAACTAAATATTCCACCACAGGAGAACGATCGGAAAAAGATACACAGAAATTGATCAGGACCGGTTCAATGACTCTCGAGGTAGTTAATGTCTCAGAATCAATAGATTATATCACCGCGATAACAACTGGTTACAAGGGATTTGTTGAGAGATCAACCATGACCGCAGGGGCCAATAATCAGGTAACCGGCTCAATGACCGTTCGCATGCCTGGGGAATCGTTTGATTCCTTCCTCGATACCATGGGGACGCTGGGAACAATCAAAAGACAGGATATTGTAACTTCCGATGTTACCGAGGATTATATCGACAAAGAGGCACAGATAACCTCTCTGACTCTGCAACGGGACCAGTACTACCGCATTTTAAATAAAGCAGAGACAGTAGAGGATATTCTTAATGTACAACGGGAGATAGACCGTGTTCAACTTAGTCTGGACCGTGTTACCGGGAAGATGAAATACCTGGAGAATCAGATAGCGTTTGGAACACTCAGCATATCACTGCAGACACCACCGGTTCTAACCTCGCAGGGGGTAGATGCCTTTACTAAGGTTATACAGGATGCATCAGCTGGTTTTATCGGGATGATATCGTTTCTCTTTGTATTTTTTGTAACGATCATACCGCTTCTTATCATCCTTTATATCCTGTATCGACTTCTTAAAAAAGCAGGAATTTGTGCACGATTTAAAGAGAGAAAGACCTGATATTACGGATTTTACAGAATCGTATCAGAGATATCCGACCATAACCGGACCGGGCATCTGACCCTGCCTGTCCGGTATGGCCTGGTAATTTGTATCATTCCCTTCTTTTATCTTCTCCTGCATCAGTACCATTACGAGTGATGGATACGGAAACGCTTGTTCTTACGGATCTTCATCTTCCCGGAGGTCGCGTTGCTGATATAACGATCAGGAATGGCATCGTATCTCATGTCGGCAGTTCAGAACCGGCAGATACAAAAATTTCCTGTAGCAGGTATCTTGTCTTACCGGCAGCAGTTGACCTTCATGTCCATATGCGGGGCGGAAATGAACAGAAACAGAAAGAAGACTGGACTACCGGCACACAGTCTGCACTTGCCGGCGGTGTTACCGTTGTCGTTGATCAGCCCAATACGATCCCGCCCCTGACTAATGCTGCATCATTTCATACACGTCTTTTCGAGGCAAAAACCAATGCATGGTGCAATTTCGCGATAAATGCCGGTGTAACTGCTGATTCGGATATCAGTGGGTTATGGAAATCAGGTGCCCTGCACTTTGGCGAGACATTTGCCGGTCCTTCCAGTTACGGAGAGGCAGTATCACAAGAGGTACTTTCCCGCGCACTTTCGGAGATAGCAGGTCTCGGGGGACTTGCATCAATTCATGCAGAAACGGTTTCTTCCGGAAAAGACAGCGACCTTTTCTCCCACCATGCCCTCCGGTGTCCGGATGGAGAGGCAGAAGCAGTCAGGTTGGTACATCACTGCAACGGGCAGCACTGCAGATTATATTTCTGTCATGTCAGTTCAGGGACGGGAATGGATGCCATTCGTGATGCCATCATCGAAGTAACACCTCACCACCTTCTTCTCTCCTTACCGGGGAGGGAACCGGCCGATACCCGGTTTCTCGTTAATCCTCCCATCAGGCCTGAGTATGACCGAAAAGAACTCTGGAAACGGTGGAACAGGATTGATGTGATTGCATCAGATCATGCCCCCCATACTACTGCTGAAAAATCAGGTGACTTCTCTTCTGCGCCATCAGGAATCCCCGGGGTTGAGACAATGGTCCCCCTGCTTCTTGCATATATGACCGATAAACAAATCCCTCTTTCTGATCTGGTTGCAAAGACCTCGTATAACCCTTCCCGAATTGCAGGGATACTGCCTGCCGGTTTTAAACCCGGAAATCGTGCAGATTTTGCCCTGTATCCTCATTCCCGGACAGTTGTTGATCCTGATCTTCTCCACAGCAAGGCAAAATGGACCCCATTTGAAGGGATGGAGGCGGTATTTCCTGAGGTAGTCATCAGGGACGGGAAGGTTGCTTACCGGGACGGTTCTTTTTGTTACCACGCCCCCCACTGGATTAGCGGAAGAGGATATATACCAGAAACACGAATTGAATAACCGTGCCAGAAATGCATCTTCTATAGGTCCCCGGGTGATTATATGACGGATGTCATGATGTGATCCATGGGACAACCCGGAGATGCGACATGCAAGGCACCGCCCGGCTGAGGGCGTTTAACAGGTGAAGAACGGCAAAAGCCACTTGTGATCCATGTTTGTTAGTGCCGGGCGACAATTAAACCAGTCTTTTGTATGAATTACGATATCACCGATATCAGCAGCGCCATCTCCGAATCGAAAGATGGTATCATTATTACCATCGATCTCACTCCTGCAAGTAGTATTGATCTCTTCCCTGCCGGGTACAATCCCTGGAGGCAGGCTGTCACCGGTAAGACAAAAGCTCCTGCGGTCTCGGGAAAGGCAAATAAAGCGATCATCTCTCTGATTGCAGAGAGATTACAGATCAGTGAGACGACCGTCTCGCTTATCAGTGGTCAGACCTCCTCAAAAAAAAGAATATTTATCGATGGAATCACAAAAGAAGATCTCGTAAAACGTATTTTTTCTCTTCTGGAGTAGGGTTTCCTTTTTATTCAGGCACCCTGGTGACAGGTTATATCTTTTCTCTCGACAGAGTGATTATGTCATGATCCCTATCATCCCGATAAAAAAGGCCATGATAAAAAGGAGGAACTATTATTGTTACCAGAGGATACCTCAAAATATCGTATTGTTCTTGATGTCTTTACCGAGGGGGTGGTTGAGCGCCATGATGTAGTCGGTGCAATCTTCGGTCAGACCGAGGGACTGCTTGGTGAAGAACTGGATATCAAAGATCTGCAGCGGACCGGACGCCTGGGACGTATTGATGTAAAGATCGGCAGTCTTGGCGGAAAAAGTGCAGGAACCATCGTTATATCATCATCACTGGACAGGGCAGAGACTGCTATCATCGCTGCTTCCATCGAGACTATCGACCGTATCGGACCATGTGCATCTGAGATCGTCGTGAATACGATCGAGGATATCAGGATTACCAAACGACGTGAGATACTTGACCGTGCCAAGGAACTCTTACTGGATAGGTTTGACGATACATCGATTGATGCTGAAAGCCTGATTAATGAAGTCAGGGAAAGCCAGCGAATTGAGAAGATGGAGATATTCGGGAGTGAAAGTCTCCCGTGCGGCCCGAATGTACGAATATCAGATGCGGTCATTATTGTTGAAGGCCGGGCTGATGTCATTAATCTGCTCAGGTACGGGATTAAAAATGCCATCGCGGTTGAAGGGACAAATGTCCCTGCTTCTATTATCGAGCTCTGCCGGAGAAAGACGGCAACAGCATTTTTAGACGGGGACCGGGGTGGTGATCTTATCTTAAAGGAACTCCTTCAGGTTACTGATATTGATTTTGTTGCTTTTCCACCCCGGGGGAATTCAGTTGAACACCTCTCACGGAAAGAGATCTTTAAATCGCTTCAGAACAAGGTTCCGGTAGATTACATCCTTGAGACCGAGATTACCGGAAGACCAATTGAGAATCTTTACCCATCACTCACCGGATCCGGAAAGAGAGAAAATGAAGAGAAGAATGAGGAGAAGGGTTTTGTCCCTCTCTCAAAAAATTATCCGGATACAGAGGATCAACCAACCAGAACAACCACTATACCGGAAGAGAAGGTACCGGAAGATACGGTCGTACCGGGTAACGCTCCGTACCATTCACTCTTTGATCATATTGCAGAGGTTTCCGGTACAAACAGGGCTCGTTTTTTAGATGCTGATCATTCCTGTATCCGGGAGACTGATGCCGGCGACCCAAAAGCCGTGGTTACTCCTCTGCTCACCCTCCCGGTAAAAGGACTGGTCATCGATGCTCCGGTTACGCAGAAAATCATTGATCTGGTAACCCCGTATGACCTTGCATACATCGCTGCTCCCTCATTTACGAGTATTGTCAAACGACCTGCAGGGATACGACTAATCAGGTTCCAGAATCACTAAGAGACCATCTTCCTTTTATATTTTTTTATTCTATCTGTATAGCACGGAAGTGTATATGTGCACAAGGATGAACTGATTTCACTCCACAAGATGCTTTTTGAGGTTAAGGAATATATTCAGGAACGGGATCCAGGGGCAGAATTCTCTGATTATTCCGCCTTAAAGATAATGCCAACGCAGACACATCGGAGTAAACTCGAACATAAATATGCAATTTTTGTGCTGGGAAACGAGATTGCACATGCAATGCAGGAGATAGACTATTCTTCCTCAGTCAGGATCTCTGCCCGAATGCGTGAACTGGCTGATAAAACCTTAAAAGAACTCATCTCAGAGTGACTGCATTCCGATATTCTGTTTTTGCAGGTACTCAGCCATGAACCGGGGAATCGGAGCAGTCATACAGTGCCAGTTCGGGGTTCCGTTCACCTCAAGCACCGTATAGGAATCCCCATCACGGATAAGATCCACGCCTCCGTAGTCAACCCCGATACACAAGGCCGCTGCCCGGGCAATCTCTTCCATCTCCGGATCAACAGGAACTGACCTGCCTGTTCCCCCCTGATGGATATTATGGGTAAGTGTGTCAGATTGTCTGACAATTGCACCGACTGCCGTATTATCAAGAACAAAGATCCGGTAATCGCGGTCATTGTAGATATATTCCTGAAGATACCAGGGGGGATCCGGGAGTTCTTCTACCGACGTGATAAGAACAATTCCGTTCCCGTCAAACCCGTATGTGGGTTTGTATACCACTTTCTGATAGTCACTGATAAAAGAAGCTGCTGTGTCATAGTCATTACAAAAGAGGGTATCAGGAGTGGGAATTCTGTTCTTATTGAGCAGGGCAGATGTGCTCACCTTGCTTGCACAGGTAACAATTGCTTCCGGGCTGTTGATAACACGATTGTTTAAAGAAAGAGACTTGATACATTCAAATTCAAAGCCATCCTGCCTGATTCCGCATACCCAGATAACCTGGTTGGAGAGGCCGGTAGAAAGCGGGTTTAATGACTGAAGATCCAGTAACCGGTATGGCTCATTCATCAGGGAGAGTTCCCGTATGACCATCCCGGTTGAGTTATCGGTTTTCGTATCGGTTGGTTTTGGGATAATATGGATCATAGTGTATAATCATATGCAGAAATATCAGACAGGGTATCTTTAAAAAATCCATCTGCGAAATGAAAAATTATTAGGAAGTCAGGCTTGCAGTATCACATAATGCTTCTTCAGCAGGGTTCATCACTGCAGTCATCTGGCGGTTTCTGCTCCAGATCTCCTCGCGGTATACCGGGCCACTGTTATAGGTGCAGAAAGGAATTAGCGTTCCCTCCGGGGTAGCATAATGAATGCAACAGCGTTTCACGCGGTTGACATCATAATTATAACTATCCATAAAATGCATCATCCCGACAAAGATGGCATTCCAGTGAAAAGCAGAAAGTGCCTTGAAATTATGGGAGATAAGGGTCTTTCCGAGGATCTTCCAGAACCGGGTGTTTGTCTCAATTCCTGATCCTTTCATGGAACGCTTCATCTCCCGTAAGGTTCTTACAATAATCAGTTTCTTCCTGATATTCCCTTTATTCTCTATTTTATGGGCCATCTGATGAATGGTCTCAAAAAAACTGTCCACATCGATAAGATGTGTGACCGGGACCAGCCCGTCATCGGTAACAAAAACATACGTAGCGGCTCCACAGTGCTGATGAGCAGTAAACCGAACCTGGGATGCACCGGTATACTTCTCAACAAAGTCGGATATCGGAATGACACAGGGAACCGGGTAGAAGTCCTCTTTTTTGATGATATTATCGGTCTGTCTGCTGATTCCGTCAATGAGGTCCGGGATAGTAATCCGTTCCCGCTCCAGTGCTTCCGGTGAACAGGCACCGGTAAAAGAGACCGGCTGAAAGTTTATTCCCCTGATAATATCCACATTATCTGCAGCAAACCTGACAATATCCCCGAGAATATGATCATTTTTCGTTCCGATGATTGTTGGTACAAGAACGATACCAAGCCCGGCATTCCGGCAATGCTCGATTGCCTTGAGATCATGGACCAGTTTAAAGTTCGTCTCTTTCGTGGTTCCGTCAAAATGGAGATAGATGGTAGTTACACCCGCATCCTTTAATTCCTGTGCCCGTTCAGGTTTCTGGGCAAGAACGATCCCGTTTGTTGCGAGCTGTACCTGACGGAATCCAAGTTCCCGTGCTTTTTTGACAATGGCATCAAGATCCATCCGGAGTGTCGGTTCACCCCCGGCAAACTGAACCGCAGGAACCGGGTTTGGCTTTTGATCACGGAGCATTGAGAGCATATCCACAATCTGGTCAAACGAAGGTTCATACACATACCCACAGGCTCTGGCATTTGCAAAACAGAATTCGCATGAAAGATTACACTGGTTTGTGAGGTCAATGTTTGCCAGTAATGTCTGTGACTGGTGGAAATTACAAAGTCCACAGTTTGCAGGACACGTATCTTTAGAAACGACTTTTTGCGGATTTACAATGCCCTTACCGATCGATTCAAAGGCATCGAAACGGTGGTACATCTCAGCATCACTCCAGTAGAGATGACGTATTATCCCATGGTCAGGACATCTCCTCTCAATATATACCTGCCCGTCCTCCTCAATTATTGAAGCATCAAGGATAACTTTACAGACAGGACAGATACTTTTCGTATTTTTTATTAGAATGAAAATTCCTCCATGCGATGTACGAGTACCATTGTACATGGTTTCCGAATATTTATATCAGTTATTTTGCAAGTAATAGAGTTAGTACCAAGAGTAGGAGTTGGAAGCGTATAAATGTAGAGACAATTGTTACCGTTATCGCATCTGCAGTCTGGATTATGATGCCGGCGTATCTGCCGAATTCAGCAGCAGCGACAATCGGCGGGAAAATCCCGATTGATATGGGAAAAAACTGGCGGGACGGCAGGAGAATCTTTGGTAACGGAAAGACATGGCGTGGACTTTTTGGAGGAGTGTTGTCAGGGGTGCTTCTCGGGTTTGTTCAGATATCTGTCCAGAATTCAGGATTTCTCTTGCAGCTTCCGCGCCTGACAATCCTCTCTGTCATATTGCTCGCAACAGGAGCTCTTTTCGGTGATCTCGTAAAAAGTTTTTTCAAACGGCGATTAAACAAGAAACAGGGCGAAGAGTGGCTCTTTGCAGACCAGTATGATCTGGTCGCCGGCGCGTTTCTTCTCCTTCTTGTCTTTGACTTCCCATGGTTTGTATCGGTAATGACTATTCCGATACTGGTTGCTATCCTCATCATCACACCGCTTCTCCATCGCATCGTGAATATCATCGGGTATACTATCGGCGTAAAGGAGGTTCCATGGTAGAAAGCAGGGTAATTGACCTGTTACGGAAATACCGGGCGGTTCTTACCGGCACCTTTGTTCTGGCATCAGGTGCAAACAGTACTATTTATATTGATGTCAAGACTGCAATGACCCATCCTGAATTATTACAAGCGATAGCTGCAGAGATTTCAGAGCATGCAACCGGTGACTGTATAGCAGGAGTTGCTGTCGGTGGTGTCCCTCTTGCGGTAGCCACTTCACTTACCATGAAACTCCCCTATGCTATTATCAGGAGCAGTTCAAAAGATCATGGGACCGGTGGGACTATTATTGGAGACGTTGCAGGAAAGCGGGTACTCCTGGTCGAGGATGTTACCACCTCCGGTGGTTCGGCACTCTATGGAATAAACGAATTAAGAAAAGCAGGTGCTACCGTTTCTGAAGTTGTCTGTGTTGTGGACAGAGAACAGGGGGCAGAAGAAGCTCTTCAAAACGTTGGGGCGACTCTTATCTCCCTGTCGAAAGTAAACCAACTCGTAAAATAGCAAGTATAATCTCTTTCGGATTACCAACAATCATGGATATGAGAATTCTCATTGTCGGGAGTGGAGGACGGGAGCATGCCATCGCATCTGCACTCGGCAGAAGTGATAGAATAACTCTTTTTGCAGTAATGAGCAGGAAAAATCCCGGAATTGCAGAATATACCAAAGAGATTCGAATCGGGGATGAGACCGGTATACCACAAATCCTCTCCTTTGCAGATGATAATGCGATAACCCATGCAATAATCGGACCAGAAGCCCCCCTGCAGGCAGGTGTCGTGGATGCACTCTGTGAGAAGGGAATCAGGTGCATCGGTCCCACCCGTGCTGCTGCAAGAATCGAGACTGACAAAGCATTCTGCCGGGATTTAATGAAAAGATATGCTATCCCCGGATGCCCTGATTACCGTGTTTTTCATGATGCAGCATCTGCAGAAGCGTTTCTGAGAACTCAAAAGAGTGATTATGCCATAAAACCCATAGGACTGACCGGGGGGAAGGGTGTCAGGATTATGGGTGAGCATGTTGATCTTGATACTTCGATAGAGTATATCAGGTTGCTTCAGGACGGGGTCGTAATCGAAGAACGTCTCATCGGTGAAGAATTTACCCTTCAGGCATTCTGTGATGGAAAGACTCTGATTCCCATGCCTCTTGTGCAGGATCATAAACGTGCTTTTGAAGGAGATACAGGACCAAATACCGGAGGTATGGGCTCATACAGCCTGCAAACCCATACACTGCCCTTTGTAACACAAACCGATTACAAACAGGCACTCCATATCATGCAGAAGATTATCGATGCTCTTGCAGAAGAAGAAACACCTTTTCGTGGAATATTATACGGCCAGTTTATGAATACCAGCCGGGGTCCGATGGTTATCGAATGTAATGCCCGGTTTGGCGATCCTGAAGCGATGAACGTTCTTACCCTGCTTGATTCTGATCCGTTCGATCTGGTGACTGCAATCACCGGAGGTACTCTCGATTCCTGTGAGGTGCGATTTAAAGAACTGGCTACCGTCTGTAAATATCTCGTACCACAGGGATATCCTGATAATCCACAATCAGGCAAACCGATCTCTATCGGTCACTATTACCCTGCTTCTCTGTATTATGCCAATGTCGGATATAAGGACAGGGAGATTGTAACGGCATCCTCACGCACCCTTGCCTTTGTGGGGACCGGAAAAACCCTGGCAGAGGCTGAAATACAGGCAGAAAACGCTGCACGTTCTGTAGACGGAGAGGTGTGGTACCGACATGATATCGGCACAGATACGGTATTGCAGAAGCGTATCGCCCATCTGCAGGAGATTCGATGAAACGGGACTTTATCTCGATCCTCGATATCTCGCCAGATGAGTTAAATCTTCTGATAAAAACAGCAGAGTGCCTGAAAAAAGAACGGAAAGAAGAAATCTTCAGAAGAGACCTTGCCAACAAGGCACTTGGCATGATATTTGAGAAGTCCTCGACGAGAACTAGGATCTCATTTGAAGTAGGAATCCAGGAACTCGGAGGATTTGCCCTCTTCTTAAATCCTGATGATATGCAGCTTGGAAGGGGTGAAGAGATTCCTGATACTGCCCGTGTATTATCACGCTTTCTCTCTGTCGTGATGATGCGGGTCTTCTCCCACCAGACCGTTGTGGACTTTGCATTGCATGCATCAATACCGGTTATCAACGGACTGTCAGACCAGGAACACCCCTGCCAGATTCTTGCTGATATCCTTACCATCACTGAGTACTGCGGAACGACACAGGGTAAAAAAGTGGCATTTATCGGTGACGGTAACAATGTCTGCAACTCCCTTCTTTTGTCATCTTCCATGACCGGTATGGATGTAACCGTTGCATCCCCCCCTGATTACTGTCCTGGTGTTTCAATCCTGAAGAAAGCACGGGAAATTGGAGGTAATGTCCGGGTTATCCATGATCCACGGGAGGCAGTATCAGGAGCAGAGGTCGTGATTACTGATACCTGGGTCTCGATGGGCGATGAGAATGAGACTGAAAAAAGAATGGCAGCCTTCTCTTCTTTCTCTCTCACCCCTGAACTATTGAGCTATGCTTCTCCACAGGCAATCGTCATGCACTGTCTTCCGGCCCACCGGGGACGTGAGATAACAAACGAAGTGATCGACGGAGAGAGGAGTGTTGTCTGGGATGAAGCAGAGAACCGGCTTCATGTGCAAAAGGCATTAATGCTTCTTTTGAGCGGGGCAATATCAGTATCGTAAGATTGGATTTACCCGCTCTGCTCTGCCCCGGGTTTCTTATTTTTCCAAAAAACCAATCTTTGGGACTATCGTCCTGTTTCTAATCAATTAACTCATTTGCAAGAGCATCTGATCGGATTTCTTCGATCGGATTAATCTCTCTTTTAAAGATAATGAGACTGCTCACGATACCAAGGACGATATTTAAATAAAACATGATAACCCGCCAGAGCAGGATAAAGATACCCAGTATCGATGATGGAATAATGAGTGCATAAAGCGTCGTCGCTGATAGTTCTGCAATCCCTGATGCTCCCGGTGTTAAGGGAATCATACTGACTGTTGCGATGATGAGCTGAAAGAGAAAAGATTCAGGGATACAGGGAGGAAGGCCAAGACCCATCATGATCACCGATGCAACCATAAACTCGGATATCCAGAACCCGGCTGTACAAAAAAGACCGGTAAATAATCCTTTTCTTCCGTGACCGGCATACATACAGACCCCGTTACAAAAATTTTCTATTTCCTGGTCACTTTTACTGATTAGCTGATGAACTGAATGCATCTTTGTTTTCTGGTACAACCAGTGCAAAAACCGTGTTACTACCCGCTTTGTCGGCTCCGGTTTCATCGCGGTAAAGATGATAAATATAACAAAAAAGATCATAAGCGTGAGAGCGAGTCCCATCGCAAAGAGGATCTCGATTGAAAGATCGTATACCATCTCGCGCATCACGATAATACTGATTATCCCTAATATTACGAGCACAAATGCATCAAAGACACGTTCGGTGATTACCACTGCCGTTGCATCACCAACCGGAACCTGAGCCCGGTACAGCTCATGTATCCTGACCGGTTCACCTCCTGCCTGACCCGGGGTAATTGCTCCCATCAGAAGGTTCGCAAAGACCATATTCAGGCAATGAGGATAGGGCACCCGGTGTCCGAGTGACAATGCCATCTCTTTTATCCGGAGAGCCCAGATGCCACAGGAGAAGAACCGCATAATGATTGCAAGAACAAGAAACGAGAGATTTATCTTTCCCAGGTAGGTAAGGGTATTCTCATCAAAGGTTGAGAAAAGGACGATGAACAGTACAACAGCACTGAATGCCAACGAGATCCAGATCCACCGTTTCTGCGATGTATTGATGATATCACCTTTGATGGAGGGTCAGATTGCCTGAACACGAATTGGTGATGATGTTATTTATAGTGCCCCTTTCGTTCCGGAACCTATGGGAAAACACGAACCTTCGATCTGTTGACAGGGACACGACACTGTCCTGCTGTGGGATATTTGAAAAAAAAGATGGTTACATATGCGCTTAAAAAATATCGGTAAATTCTGAAAATTACAAACTATTGTCCGGGAATCAGACCCAGACCGGCAAGCACATCGCTGCATGCATTGAGATCACCGTCAAGATATACTGCACCGATAACCGCCTCGAGACATTCTGCTAAAACTCTTCCACTGGTCCAGACATGCTGGATGACCTCGCCCCTGCCCCAGAACACGTATTCTTCAAGCCGAAGAGCAGCACCGATATCACGTAAAGCCGACATATTGACCATGTCTATCTTTTTCGTCGAGAGAACTCCTTTCTCATTCTCTCCTGAATGCAGGAGACAGGCAAGAACGACAAGATCGATGACCGCATCACCGAGGGTAGCCAATGCATCCATGTGCGCAGAAGAAGGCATCTCATGTTCAGCAGCATAGGCATACCGGGTAAGAGCCCGTATCAGCAGATCTCTTTTTGTAAAATGATAGTTGAGATCCTTCTCCAGCAAAAAAATCTTCTTCTCTCTTGTTTCATCTGATACAACATCTCGTTTCTGCATTCCCTTATCTTAATCCTGCAGCATCCTGCATATTGCTTTGGCAGCCTTCTTTGCGGCACCCATCGCCTCAATGACTGTTGCAGATCCGGTTGTAACATCCCCTGCTGCAAATACCCGCGGCAGAGATGTCTTTCCATCAGCATCGGCAATGACATTTCCTGCCTTGCCACGGGAAATCGAATCAAAGAGAGAGAGCAGGAGGGGATTTGGTCCCTGGCCGATAGCCTGGATAAAGATATCGGCATCGATTACAAATTGTGTGTCCGGTATCGGTACTGCAGAGGGACGACCGCTCTCATCAGCCTCACACATATTCATCTTAACACAAGAGACACCGGTCACAACCGTTTCTCCCGATATCTCAACCGGGTTTGCACAGGTCACAAATGTGATACCTTCCTCCCTCGCATGCGCTATCTCTGCTGCACGCGCCGGCATATCCTTTTCCCGGCGGCGGTACACGAGAGTAACCCGTCCCCCGAGTCTCCGGGCTGCCCGTGCGGCATCCATTGCAACATTTCCTGCTCCTGCAACGACAACCCGGCTTCCCCTGATAACCGGGGTATCATAGAGAGGAAACCGGTCTGCATGCATCAGGTTTATCCGTGTTAAAAACTCGTTTGCAGAATAGACGCCATTGAGATGTTCTCCGGGCAGGTTCATAAAATACGGAAGACCGGCACCTGTTCCGAGAAGCACTGCATCATATGCAAGCAGTTCTTGTACCGTTATACTCCTGCCGACTACGTGATTGCAGAGCAGTCTGACTCCCCGTGATAATACCCGGTTGATCTCGTAATCAACGATATCTTTCGGGAGACGAAACGCCGGGATGCCATAGGTCAGAACACCGCCGGGTTTATGAAGTGACTCAAAAATGGTAACATCATGCCCGGCTGCAGCAAGTTCTGCAGCCGCAGTAAT
The DNA here is from genome assembly GCA_016926505.1 of Methanospirillaceae archaeon. Taxonomy (GTDB): domain Archaea; phylum Halobacteriota; class Methanomicrobia; order Methanomicrobiales; family Methanospirillaceae; genus JAFGOM01. The sequence goes on along the minus strand of JAFGOM010000069.1, from coordinate 11,989 downwards.
TCCTGCAGGACCTGAACCCACAACGGCAACCTGTTTACCGGTATTTTTTCCTCTCTCAGGTGGTAAAACTCCTTCTTTTCGTGCGAAATCTGCGACATAGCGCTCCAGCTGCCCGATTCGTACCGGTGATTCTTTATTGCCAAGAATACAGCGTTCTTCACACTGTGTCTCCTGGGGGCAGACGCGACCACATATTGCCGGAAGCATGTTTGACTGCTGGATAATGCCGGCGGCGGCACAAATATCCCCTTCTGCAATCAGGGCAATAAAAGCCGGGATGTCGATCCCAACCGGACATCCGTCAATACATAATGGTTTTTTGCATTGCAGGCAACGCTCTGCCTCGGCTATCGCCTCTTCCCTGCTAAAACCGGTATCCACCTCTGAAAAATCCCGGACACGTTCATCGGCAGGTCGCACTGCCATTATTGCTCCTCCCGGGAGGTGCAGGTATATTCATGAAACCTCTCAAGAGAGATTCTTTCCATCTCGGTATACATCCTCTGACGCTGCATAAGGAGATTGAAATCAACTGCATGGGCATCAAATTCAGGACCGTCCACACATGCAAATTTCGTCTCATTCCCGACCCTGCACCGGCATGACCCGCACATCCCTGTCCCGTCCACCATGATGGGATTGAGCGAGACAAAGGTCTGTACCTTCTTCTCACGGGTTACCTCTGCGGTTACTTTCATCATGATAGTGGGCCCGATGATCCAGACTGCATCGAGTTTCCGGGTATTATTCAGTTCTTTTAAGATATCTGCAGCAAATCCATGGAATCCCTTTGACCCGTCATCGGTCGTGATACAGAGTTCATCGCAGATCGATCGCATCTCATCTTCAAGGATGAGAAAGTTTGCACTTCTTGCACCAATAATTCCAATGACCCTGTTATCTGCTTTTTTAAGGGATTGTGCAATAAAGGGCAGTGAAGCAATCCCTACCCCGCCTCCTACAAGCACGCAGGTTCCATACTTCTCAATTTCACTGGGTTTCCCAAGAGGACCTGCAATATCGGCGATATCTTCCCCCGCTTGTATCCCTGCAAGGGCGTGAGTGGTCTTTCCCACGGCCATGAAGATGATTCGAACCCTGTCACCAGTGACGGCAGAGATGGTAAGTGGTATCCTCTCTCCTGTCTCATCAACACGGATGATAACAAACTGCCCGGCCTGTGCATGTGTTGCAACATGCGGCGCTTCTACCCATATCTCAAAAATATTTTCTGCTATCTCATTACTTGCTGTGATGGTATACACGGATTCACTTCCAGAACAACAGTTCCGATACTCTATACGAATGGGTGTTACAGCTTCTTAACTTTCCGTACCTTAACCGCTATTCCCCGCCCGGATCGTACCATCTCATCTGCACCCATGACTGCCCGCCCTGTTGCCATGGCAGTATCACCGACCACAAAAACTTCATCTCCCGGTCGTATCGCAGGATCAGCCTCGATAACCCCGGGTGCAAGGATATCACCCTGAGGCAGGAAATTATCGATATAGACCCGGTAACCGGTCGGGAGAATCCTCCATCCGTCAAATGTCGGGCGAAGGAATCCGGTATACGGATCTATGCTAAATATCTGGCGCCGGTTCTCAAGTACTACCTGTTTTTTATATCTCCCTTTTAGTACAAGACCACTTGTATCAGGAACATATCCGAACTGGTACGAGAGCATTCCTTTTAAGAATGCCATCTTTACTTTCCGCTCTCCGGAAAGGGTCTCATGCAGGCATGCGAGATCTGCGGGATCAGTCGGATGGCGGGAACAGGTACTCTCAACCGTCAGTCCTGCAGCCTCTGCCGCATCTGTTACGATGGTATGTGCATCCCCGCCAAGATGGGAGATAACCCGCCTGTACGGATGCAGAGTAAGGTATTGTGAGATCGTGTCCTGTATCAGGTGTCGTTCTTCGTGATCCCAGTACCCTGTCACCGGTACATCATAGTGTGCCGCAGGGTACAGGATCTCTATCTCCCTCGGAACAAGGCCGAGCGGTGAGGTCACGATGAGTTCATGAGCCCGTTGCCGGATTGCAGATGAGAACTTCTGGTGGCTGTTTGAGAGAGAATAGGGTTTTTTTGCAGAACAGGGAAGAAAGACTGCTACATCTGCAGCAGGTGGTTTATACCGGTGGATAACCCTGTCCCTCCACCGTACAATCTCAATCCGTCGGAGCGTATCGGTACTGGTTGCAAGAAGGGGTTTTGTCCGGTTTACCGGAGTCGCCTTCTCAGTGCAGGGCTCTGCTGCAAGCAGACGGATAATACTTACCAGGGTGGGATCGGTCCTGCATCGCATCTCAAGCATCTCAGGGAAGGTGCCATCCATGATCCGATACCTGATAAGAGCAAGTTCTTTTCGCAGGGCATCGCGATTGTGGGTGAGAAGATCTTCTTTCGTGCACCCGGGACAGGAACAGAGTTCCCGGGAGAATGCCTCTTTTGCAGGATACTGGCCTTCCGGAAGACAGAACAGTCCCCGTGCACTCATCAGGTCAACACCGGTACAATCAAAGAGATCATATCCGGCACAGACAAGAATTGCAGCGTTGGAAGGGAGGGCGGCTGCCGGCAGGTACCATGCGGTATCAGGAGGTACCTGTGTTTTCCGGGGGATGAGGTACTGCAGGAACCTGCGGGGGTTTTGCAGAAGAATATGCCAGTTCGGGGTCATTACTGTCCCTGCCAGAGAAGCATCAGGGGAGAGGCAGGGGTGAAGCATTTCCGGTTCACAATCCGAAGGCCAGGGAAACCGGGCGATAAAAGAGGCATCCTCGACGGGAGGAATATTTGTTCTCTTCTGCAGGGCCAGAGAAGGAAATATATTTTCAGTATCGCACGCATCAGGGAGATACAGTTCCTGTCCGTTTATTGTCTCCAGTCGTCCGACTCGTGCCAGACCATCCCGTGCAATCACACTAAACCGTTTCATATACTACTCCGACTGATGGCAGCATCTCCTGAACAAGAGGTGCCCAGCGTCTTTGACACTGAACCGTTACCGAACTATCAGGGTATGCCTGTATAAGTTTTACGATACCGGCACATCCGGTTCTAACCATATCTTCATCCCATGACGGGATCTCACTCTGTCCAATGGGAAATGTCTCTTTTAATTCGGGAGGATACGGACCGAACGGAGGTTTAAAAAAGAACACGGTATCATAGTCCTTACTCTGTTCCCGGTCAAAGGAGACGAGGATGGTTGCCCCTGCAGAGAACCGGGGGATCATCGCGTGATACCTGATAACTTCTGTTCTTCTGCAGCTCTCTGCTCCCCGGTAGAAGAACCGCCGTTTTGATACCCTGTCTTTATCTGCCAGTATCTCTGCCGATGTAAGGAGCTGCCGGTAACCTGAGAGGAGAGCCGGATGACTCCTGCACCGTTCATCAACCAGTTCCCAGAGAATTCCATCTGTTATCGCCTGCTTCACCCGTTGTATCTCTGCCTTTGTGACATACAGATTATGAAGTGCTAACAGACGTTCCCTCTCTTCTGATTCTCGTAACTCCCGTGCAGTATGGTTCTGGCATACCTCGCAGGCACAGGGAAGGTATGAGAGTTCATGAATCTTATGACTTCCATATGATGTCATGTACCGGTTATCCTTTGCATAGAGCGCATAAGCAGCAGAATCAAAGATGTCACATCCCATCGCAACGGCCAGGGCAAACATGGACGGATGGCCTGCGCCAAAGAGATGGATACATGCTGACGAAGGCAGGTACTGTTTGCAGGTCATGACAACATCAACGAGCTCCTTATACCGGTAATTTTCCATGAGCGGAACCACGGCTCCAATCGGACAGAATGAGAAACCCATGCGAGAGACGTTTTCTGCGGCTTCTTTTCTGAGATCAGGGAAGGAACCTCCCTGGACCGGTCCGGCAAGAGTGTACCGGTTCTCATCGACAAATTCCTTTGCCTCTAAAAGACGCGAAAGTGTACAGGCAAGCTCTTCCTGTACCTGTTCTCTCGGACTGTCCGGAGAGGTAGGGATATCAAGGGGAACAATGATATCACTCCCGATATCCTGTTGAAACCGGAGCGTCCCGGTATTTGATATCTTTACATCTCCATAGACCGATAACTGGAATGAGCCCGAGTCTGTCATAATGATCCCAGGAAAATCATAGAGTGTATGCAGACCCTGCATGAGTGCAGGTTCACGAAATTCCCTGCTTCGCGAGATGATATATGCGTTGGTGATGAGCGCGGTAAATCCCATATCCCAGAGGTTACGGGGAGTAATAAGTGGCACATGTGGATTAATCACCGGAAGGATGGCAGGGGTATACAGAGTCTTTTTCCCATCGGTAAGTCGACCGATTCTGCCTGCAATATCTTCTTTTAAAACTTCAAAATGCAGTGACATGAATTTATTCTGTAAAAATCTGTCCTTCAAAGGTTAAGAGCTCAACTCCTGGATCCTTCCAGCTCTCTGCAGGGAGTCCTGCCTTGAGACATACCTGATTGAGAAATGTCAGTTCGTCAAATCCCCACTCAACCGCTACCTGGGGGAGTAAGAGACCTGAACGGTTATACCCCCTCACAATCAAGCCATGGGTTCCGATTTTTATTGCTTTCGGACGTTTTTCAGGTGAGAGATCACATACTACCGGGACTGACAGAACCGTGATATCAATATGGATAAAAGGGAGTTCAGGACATCTTACCGGTGGAAACCGGGGATCTGCCTCTGCTGCAGATATCGCTGCATCTTTTATGGCTGCACCAAGCGGCATGACCGGGAGGGGAAACCCGATACACCCCCTGAGATCTCCGGATTTGGTCAGGGTGACAAAAACACCCCTTTTCTCTGAAAATTCCTGAGGCAGATAGATTGTTTCTTCAGGTTTCCTGCAGATATGTTCGTTTAGCACCTGCCGGGCATACGTGACTGCAAGAGATCCCTCTTTTTCATTCAGAAGCTGCATGCAGTACCTACAGGACTGCATGGCAATATAATAATGGCAGACGCGGACCGGCACGATCTTTTCAGGAGAGAATAACAGGAGGAACCGGTTTCCTGATATTGGTTTTATTTGAACGGAAAAAACGGTCTGTTTTTGATTGTTCTTTCATTCAGGACCCTTTTTAGAGATACCTAATATAAACGAGAAGGGAACAAGATCTATGCAGATAATGAGTGCAATATACCCTGTAAGGGAGGGATTCTGATATGGTATCTGTGGAGCGATGATGGAGAATTCAGGATGTTTTCGTGAGCGTATCATTCTTGTTGAGGATAATCCCATTACCGCTGAAGTTACCACGCAACTCTTACAGCGTCTCAAATATCAGGTTGTCGGTCATGCACGGTCAGGAACAGAAGCGATTCACGAAGTTCTCACAAAACCGGTTGATCTTATCCTTATGGATATTATGCTTGAAGGAGAACTGGATGGGATTGATACGGCGCGGTATTGTTACAACCTTGTGCAGGTTCCGGTAGTATTTGTTACCGGAAATATGGATGAGGAAATTCTGCTTCGTTGTAAGATTGCAGAACCCTTTGGGTTTCTTTTAAAACCAGTTACCAGTACCTCACTTCATTATGCCATCCAGATTGCCATAAATACCTATACCTGCACGAGAGCAAAGATTCCAGAACCGGTTGATACTATCGGAAGTATCAGTGATCTGGGATATGGCATGATCATTGTTGATACAGGGGCCAGGATCCTCTACATAAACGGAATAACAGAAGCCATTCTTGAGATCGACAACTCTGATCTCTTGTTTCAGGAACTGACAGAATGTTTACAGCCAGTGGATTACCAGACGGGAAATACTTTCACTCCTTCAGATTTTACCGCCATGGTACGATCCATCGCAGATACCGGAGAAGAGAGATACCTGTACCTGTCAACCCCCGTCAATGGTCATAAAAAACCGTTTGTTACCTGGGCCAGACCGATCCGGCCCTTTAACGGAGATGACCTGGGAACGGTTCTCATCCTTCAGAGCATGGAAGAGTAAAATTTTGCTTCTCTCTTCTTATCTCTTTAAAAAGATTTTCCGTACCTTTATCTCTCCTGCGTTGCAAATGTATCCTGTGAGAGGGAGAGTGCAGCTGACGGTAGCCAGATGAGAGTCTGGTGGCTGAGGAAAGTCCCCCCACCGATCGGGTACGCAGCCGGGGGCAATCCCGGGTGGCGAGAGTCACGGCAATGGCACAGAAACGACACGCCCTGTTCAGAGTAATGATGCGGCTGAGCCTTTTGGCGAGAAGTGTGTATACATGAGTTAACCCGCTGAACCATGACGAACAGGATTCGATGGAACGGTGAATCCCTGCGGGTGCAAGTCGAAACAGGGCACAAAGGGCAGCCCGATGTCTGTCCGGGTACGGCGCGTTAGCCGAATGCTGCAATGAACAGAAGGGGGCTTACTCCTCCCACTCATTCTAACGTATCTGGTTCTTTCTATCTCATGGCATGCAATGCGTATTGTATCACTGTTTTTTATCTTATTCAGGTAGAACTCGTTATGAACCGAAAACAGATGATATCTTCCCATCTTTTCCTGACTTTTCCATACAGGGCTCCATATTCTGACCATCTTTCGTGAAAATTTTTTCCAGGAAATCATCCTGTATCAATTGAATCAGGTATTCATTCAGGTATTTCCCTATGGACAGGGGTTCTTTATCCCAACACATATATAGCAGGATGAAACAGTCAGTACCATGGAGATGGATATGATACATGCATCGGGAGTCACTTTTCTAAAAGAGACCGCTACGAAGAAAACGGGCTCAGGAAGGGAAGCAGGGTTGCCTGAACCTGCTGAGAAGAAATCCTGTAAACCTGTCAGGAATATGATCATCCTCCCCGATGTGACCGCTAAGACATTTCATCAGGCAGATATAAAGACGGTTTTCGAGAAGAGAGAGACTCTGCGGACTTATAAGGATACCCGGTTATCCCTTCCCGAACTCTCACTGCTCCTCACCTATACTCAGGGGGTACGAAAGATAACCGGAAAGACTGAATTCCGGTTTGTTCCTTCTGCAGGGGCCACCCATGCAATTGAGACCTATCTTTTGATTAACCGGGTTTCCGGGTTAGAGAAAGGGATATACCGGTATCTTCCCATGGACCATGCCATCGTATTAGAAGACTGTACAGAAGGGGAACCTGAAGATGTTGCCAGGTGCATAAAAAAACCTGATATGATTCTGCAGGCTGCGGTTACCTTTATCTGGGTGGCATGCCCTGAACGGATACTCTGGTTGTTCGGGACCCGGGGCTGGAGGTACCTCTTTTTAGATGCCGGACATATCTGTCAGAACCTCTATCTGGCAGCCGGAGCGATTGACTGCGGGGTCTGTGCCATCGGATCCTTCTTTGATGAGGAGGCAAAAGCAGCTATTGGTATCGAAGAGAAGGATGATTTTGTCATCTACATGGCAACTGTCGGGAAGAGATAGCCTGACAATATCTGTATTTCATTACAAAAAGTCTGGGATTCTTCTTTTTTTTACAAAATATCGTCTCTTCTAATCTCCTCATGTATCACAATCCTTCCGGCAATCTCACTATCAGGGAACGTGGAATCCTTCCCTCCCGGGCAACTTTGTTTTTTCTTTTCAGTCAGAAAACAACCCGCTTATGCAGTTACTACTATCTGTATACAGATGGAATAGTATACCACATTTTGAGGGATTTAAGGTGAAAGAGGTCACCAGTAGTTTTGTTGCCCATGATGTCGAGGCATCAGTCAGGACATTTTGGAGCCAGGAAGAGATATATCGAAAGGTAAAGGAGCAGAAGAAGAACGGTAAAACCTTCTTTTTCGTCGACGGCCCTCCGTATACAACCGGTCATATACATCTCGGTACCGCATGGAACAAGATCTTAAAGGACTGCATTCTGCGATATCACCGCATGCGGGGCTGTAATGTAATTGATCGTGCCGGATATGACATGCATGGTCTTCCCATTGAAGTACGGGTTGAGAACGAGCTTGGGTTTAAGAACAAGAAAGATATCGAGACCTTTGGGATTGCAGCATTTATCGAGCGGTGTAAGGAGTTTGCCATAACCCACAAGGATATCATGAGTGACCAGTTCAGGAACCTCGGGGTCTGGATGGATTTTACCGATCCGTATCAGACGGTGGATCCACAATATATCGAGTCTGCCTGGTATATCTTACAAAAAGCACATGAGAAGTCACTCCTTGAGAAAGGTTTTCGGGTGGTAAACTGGTGTCCCCGTTGTGAGACAGCCATTGCAGATTCTGAGGTGGAGTACTGGGATGAACAGGATCCGTCAATCTATGTCAAGTTTCCGATAACAGGAAAAAAGAACGAGTACCTTGTTATCTGGACAACAACTCCCTGGACACTTCCTGCAAATATCAGTGTTGCGGTTGATGCTGCCTTTACCTATGCCCGGGTTCGTGCAGAAAAAGGAGAAAAGGAAGAGATCCTATGGATTGCTGAAGAACTGGTAGAGGAAGTCTTAAAGAGAGGCAGATATACTGATTTTACCGTCCTTGAGAAATGTCAGGGCCGGGATCTTGCAGGAACGGTCTATGAATCCCCGCTCTCTTCTGCGGTTCCATACCAGACACAGGTAATCCACCGGGTGGTTACGGCAGATTTTGTCGAGATGGATAATACCGGGATGGTACATATCGCTCCCGGTCACGGGTGGGATGACTTTTTACTTGGTCAGAAAGAAGGACTCCCTGTCTTCTGCCCGGTTGAAGGAGACGGTCTCTTTAACGAGATGGCAGGATCTTTTGCAGGGCTTTTTGTACGTGATGCAAATGATGCAGTATTGTCTGCTCTTGGCGATCACCTCCTTGCGAAACAGACGATTGTACACCGGTACGGCCATTGCTGGCGGTGTAAAACCCCTATTATTTACCGGGCTACTGAGCAGTGGTTCCTTACGGTTCCCAAGATAAAGACTGAGATGCTTGCAGGGATTAAGGATACAACCTGGTATCCTGAATGGGCAGGCAGTGCCCGGTTCTCTGATTTTGTCGAGGGATCCCGTGACTGGTGTATCTCCCGGCAGCGGTACTGGGGTATCCCCATCCCGGTCTGGCAATGCTCCTCATGTGAGGAACGAAAGGTATTTGGAACAATAGCCGAGCTTAACGAGGCTGCACAGGCGAATCTTACGGATCCCCACCGTCCGTACGTGGATGAGATAACCGTCCCCTGCTCGTGTGGCAAACCGATGCAGCGGGTTCCTGATATCTTTGACGTCTGGTTTGATTCTGCCATGGCCTCCTGGGCAACGCTTGGATTTCCCCGCGAACGCGAGGCTTTTGAGAGGTTGTGGCCTGCTGATTTTATCACAGAAGGCCAGGATCAGACAAGAGGGTGGTTTTATTCCCAGCTCGGTGCATCGATCATCGCCTTTAACCGCTCACCCTACCGCCAGGTCCTGATGCACGGGTTTGCTCTTGATCATGAAGGAAAGAAGATGAGCAAGAGCTGTGGGAACGTGGTTACTCCCGAAGAGGTCATCGGGAAGTACGGTGTTGATGTTCTTCGCCTCTATATCCTCTCTGCCAATGCACCCTGGGAGGATCTCAAGTTTAACTGGGAGAGCGTCCAGACCGTTGCACGATCCGTGAATATTCTCTGGAATGTGTACCGGTTCCCGATCCCATACATGATTCTGGACGGATTTGTACCTGCAGGCGGGGAAGACGGGGTATGGGATGAATCATATATCCATGCCTCGGTCAGGGAGATGCCAAAAGAAGATCGCTGGATCCTGTCCCGCATCAATTCACTTGCCCGGGAGGTCACTGCCGATATGCAGGAGTACCAGATTCACAAGGTAACACGAAACATCCTTACCTTTGTCTTAGAAGACCTCTCCCGCTGGTACGTTCAGCTGGTCCGTCCACGGATGTGGGAGGAAGAGGATGCTCCCCAGAAACGGTATGCTTACGAGACGATGTACTACTGTCAACGGATGCTAAACCGGCTTCTCGCACCCTTTGCCCCCCATCTGTCTGAGGCGATGTATCACAATGTCCGGCTTTTTCATGATCCGGTATCAGTCCACATGCAACCCTGGATTGAGGGAACTGCCCGGCTTATTGATACCGGACTTGAAGAGAAGATGGCAGTAGTGCAGGCATTTGATGAAGCGGTGCTCAACGCACGGCAGGCAGGAAAGAGAAAACTCCGCTGGCCGGTCAGGGAGGTCGTTGTATCCTGCCAGACTGATCGTGTCGAACAGGCAGTCACTGAGATGAATGAACTCTGTTCTTCCCGGGCAAACGCACAAAAAGTCACGGTTGTCAGGGGAAACTGGGATAAACTCGGTTGTTCTGCAGTCCCGATCATGAAGGCCATCGGTCCCGGTTTTGGACGGGACGGGCCGGTTGTCAGGGAACTGATTGAATCAGCAGAAGGACCGCTTTTACGGGATACTATCAGAGATAAGGGAGAGGCCATCCTATCAGACGGTGAAAGATCCTTTCCCGTTACCGGGGAACATGTCCAGTTTGTCGACCAGTTACCCTCCGGGTTTTATGCTGCCGGTATGAGCGATGCCACGGTGTATGTTGATGTAGAACTCACCCCTGAGATCGAAGCAGAAGGATATGCACGGGAGATCATCAGAAGGATACAGGACATGCGAAAGCAACTTGATCTTAATGTAGAGGATTATATCAGGGTTGATTATGTCATTGGTGATGCACGGGTCTGTGGGCTGATTGATTCGGGATGGCAGGAGATGATTGGTCAGGAGGTTCGGGCTTTTCGAATGACACTCCATGATTCTTATGAAAAACGACCAATCGAAAACCTCTGGCAGCTTGACCGGGACTGGGATATCGAAGGAATCACCATAACCATCGGGATTTCTGTGGCAGAATCCTGATAATCCCTTTAAGAGGAAGAAAAACGAGTCCCTCTTCTCCTCATTAGTGAAACAGGCTTTCTCCAAAGGAACCGGTACGGGAAAACGGAATTATTACACCGTCGTGATCTCTCCATTCTTCTCTCACGGTTCCATAGGGGAGATCTGTTGTCGTCTCGATGAGGATATATCTGCTCTTCTGTCGCACCGGTCCGGCCCTGGTCACCCCGACTGCAACATGGCCGGGAAACTCGATGATAGCAGTATCGCACCCGTGATACAGAAGAAGAGCGGCAAGCAGGATGCTTTTATCATCACAATCCCCGGCACTTTCTGCGAGAGTCTCAACCGGGAAGCGTAATTCGGTCGAACTCAGATCCGCTCCCAGCGATCTCACAAAAGTGGTCGCCAGTTCCAGGTAGGATGCACGAAGGCCGGATCTCTTCTGTATCTCTGTCAGCTGGTTGTGAATGGATGCAATTACCGGTTCATGATGAGGTTCATGAATGAATGACTCGTACCATTCCTTTTTTGTCTGGAGAGAACCGGCAGGAGATTCAGTGTTGTGAATGGGAGCCTTGTATGCTGCCCGGGCTCCCCAAAGAAGGGAGGAGTTTAAGGAGAGATAGATAGTCTCAGGTCTGCCGTTGTAACCAAAGTTGATATCAATTGGGATCGTTACCGGTTTTCCTTGTTCATCGAATGGGATTATCGATGGATAGATAGTCTGTGGGATGATCTCTTCTGATGCATGATATGCTTGAAAAATCGCCTCGGAAAGGGTTGGATCAAGAAAGACTGGTTTTTCCGTCCTATTATTAAGAGCATGATACAGACCTGCTTCTGCTTCTTTTTTTTCAGCAGAGGAGAGAGGATATCGCAATGCGTTTCTGAATGCATCTTCTGCTTCCTTGTAATGGTTCCCTAAAAGAAGGGCATCCCCGAGGTTTATCCAGGTAACCGGGTTATTCTTATCAATATACAGAGATCGGGTGCATGAATTGAGTGCGCCTTTGGTATCACCACGGAGAACACTGGCAAGACAGAGGTTGTTGCAGGCAAGCAGGTATGATGGGGAGAGGGTGACTGCTTTTCGGTAGTACCTGATTGCAGTATCATAATCGGT